>JAPLIX010000067.1:8696-11469 GCA_026388865.1 Pseudomonadota bacterium
GTCAGCCAGATAGCTGTCCGTCTCAAAGAGGCATCACGGCTTGGATTTTCTCAATGCCTCGTGCCAAAAAACAGCTTGAAAAATATCCCCGCTCAGGGAACAATAGAGTTCATTGGTGTTGAAACCATACAGGAAGCAATTGAAGCTGTCTTTAACCGGAAAATTTCTAACAAGTTGTTGAAAAAATAGTTTTCTCCCAGGCTGGTCAAAAACATCCGGATGCAAGGCGCGCGAAATCGTGAGGAATGAGGCGTACTTTTACCGTACGTCGCAATAACGAAGGATGAGCGCAACGAAGCAGATGGGTGTTTTTCAACAGCCTGCTAAAGGTAAGAGCAAACACTCGTAACAATATCGGATAATAACCCATGACTCCGCTTATTGCCCGTGAAGGGTATCCGTTTATAGCAGGTGCGCTGGTTCTGGCCATAGCACTTTATGGGCTCTCGTCTGTTCTCCCTTCGTCCCTGGTTACCGCGGCCCGTGCTGTCGCTGTCGTGTCGTTACTGTTTGCCCTGTTTTGCACCTGGTTTTTCCGCGACCCGGAGCGCACTGCTTCCGCTGACAGCCGCTCACTGCTCTCCCCTGCAGACGGCACGGTGATTGATATCCGGGAGGTGCAGGAGCCGCTCTATCTCAAGACCACGGTCAGGCGGGTAAGCATCTTCATGTCTGTTTTCAGCGTACATGTGAATCGCGCGCCCATGAAGGGAATATTCGATTTCGCGCACTATCATCCGGGGAAATTTATTTCCGCGTTCAAAGAAAAAGCCTCCCTTGACAATGAGAGCATGTTTATCGGGATAAAGGATCAAGCTTCCTCCCGCGCGATTGCCGTTAAACTTATCGCCGGGCTAATTGCGCGCAGGATTGTGATGTATAAAAAAGCTTCGGACGAGCTCCAGCGGGGCGAACGCATCGGCATGATACGCTTCGGCTCCCGCGCGGAAATTTACTGCCCGCTGTCAGCCGAGATAATGGTAAAAAAGGGGGATGCGGTTACGGCCGGAGAAACAGTGGTGGGTATTTTAAAAGAATAAGGATACTCTTGAGCGACCGAGTTCGAATTGACCCATGCGGTCTGGAAAAAACCAAGAATAAATACCAATGCTATGAAAATGCAATCCTCCCTCCTTTGTCCGTCTGCTCGACAATCTCGCCGATCACAAACGCCTTTTCCTTAAGGCCCTTCAGCCGCAGCATAATGTCATCAGCATCCTCTTCTGCAACCAGCAATACCATCCCAATACCGTTATTAAACGCCCTGAACATCTCGCTCTGGTCTAACCCGCCCTGTTCCTGCAGGAAAGAGAAGATGGGCGGAACCTCCCAGCTCCTGGCCTTAAGCTGCGCCATGCAGCCCTTGGGAAGAATGCGCTCGATATTATCCACGAGCCCGCCGCCGGTAATGTGGGACATGCCGTGCAGCGGGAAATCCCGCAATAAATTGCTTATGGTTTTGGCATAAATCCTGGTGGGAGTGATCAGTTCCTCTCCCAGCGTTTTTTTCAGATCTTGTACATAAGCATCTATCTTCATGCGGTGCTTCTCAAACAGTATTTTTCGCACCAGCGAATAGCCGTTGCTGTGCAGGCCGCTTGAGCTTATGCCCATGAGCCTGTCGCCCACCGCAATATTTGAGCCATCAATAATATTTTCACGATCAACCACGCCGACCACAAAGCCCGCCAGGTCATATTCGCCCTCTTTATAGAATGAGGGCATTTCCGCGGTTTCGCCGCCGATGAGCGAGCAGCCGGACTCCTTGCAGCCCCTGACAATGCCCTTGATGACATCGAGCAGCACGCTCTGCTTGATTTTCCCCGTGGCAATATAATCCAGCAGGAACAGGGGCTCTGCTCCCTGCACGATAATATCATTAACGCACATGGCAACAAGGTCTATGCCCACAGTATCGTGCTTGTTCATCATGGTAGCAATGCGCAGCTTTGTCCCCACGCCGTCAGTTGATGAAACAAGTACCGGAGTGCGGTATTTTCCTGTGTTGAGAGAGAACAGGCCGGCAAATCCGCCAATCTCGGAAATAACTTCAGGCCGGAATGTCGGCTTCACCAGGGTCTTTACCGAACGCGCGAATTCATTGCCTGCATCAATATCAACCCCTGAATCTTTGTAGCTTATTTTTTTTACCATACCGTTAAGCGCTTTCTATGTAAATTGATAGTGTACCCTGGGCAGTTTCCCTGCTGTGCAGCACATGATGTACATCTGTTTTATATTCAACATTCACCACCTTCATTTGGTAGAATTGTATACTTGCAATTACTATCCTTGTCAAATTTATTCAGGCACAGAATTCGGGCAGTCTTCTGCAATCTTCAGGTAATGTGCAGCACGCGGGACACGGGCACCTGTTCACCCCTGCACCTTCATACGCGCAGGCTTTTCTATTTTAATTGACAATTACCTAATGATATATGTACTATTTGACAATTATAAAATAAAATTAAAACAATAGTTGAAAGGATTTCTATGAGCTATGTTATACTCATTCTGGCCATTACTTTTAACGCTGTCGCAAACATCTTAATGAAAGTCGGGATGCTCAAAGAGAAGCCGGTGACCGGTCTTGCTGGATTTATCATGGGTATGATTCTGAATCCGGTGCTTATTGCGGGAATGATCTGTTTTGCCCTGGGCCTTGCCGCATACTGCTACGTGCTGACCAAACTGAACCTGAGTATTGCCTATCCCATCATGACCAGCGTAGGTTATGTGATTGTCATCATAGCCTCGTGGCTTTTTCTCAAAG
>JAPLIX010000385.1 GCA_026388865.1 Pseudomonadota bacterium
TCTTTAATTTTTTTTGCCACTTCTATGGTATCGTATGCCTGGTAATGCCAGTGAATGGGCATGCCGATAACCTTTACCTTTTTATCCTTCAGCCACTCGACGAGAGAGAAGGTCTGGTCTTCAATCCATTCGACACCCAGATGTATAATCTGCGATGAGTAGCCGTTTCTGTTCAGGTAGTCGGACATGGCAAAAATGCCCATGGGCATGAAGGTGATGTTCATGAACTCGCCAAGCGGCTTGTAGAAGCTGCTTTTCTTGGGTACATGCACAAAAAGAAAATCGATCTGTTCCACGGAATGGTCTCCTTTAACGTTGCGGAGTTAAGCAGGCTGTTGAAAAACACCCAGCTGCTTCGTTGCGCTCATCCTTCGTCATTGCGACGTACAGTAACGTACGCCTCATTCCTCACGATTTCGCGCGCCTTGCATCCGGATGTTTTTGACCAGCCTGGGAGAAAACGACTTTTTCAACGACCTGTTAGAGTTCAGGAGCCGGTAACTCAAGAACCTGCTTTGTTTATAAAGGTCTTCTTCCAAACGTGTGGGCACAATGTATCACACAACAGTCGTTGAGCGACGCAGGGGTTTTCAACACCACAACAATATTTGTGTGTGCCTGCATCACGACCCCGGCAGCTTGCGTATCGTGCACGGGTCCCGAACGCTTTCGGGATTCCAGAGCCTTCGACAGAGGCTAATGCAATGGGGTCTGGCAGGAGAAAATTCGCAAGGCACCTGCCGTTCCACCAAGTGCTCAACCGAATCTGTTGTGGTTAAGAAAATCCCTGCGTCGCTATTAATCAGCATTAAGTACAACTCACTTTGAAGAAGGCCCGTTTTTAATTTCTTCTTCAAGGAATTTCAGCAGCCCGCCCTTTTTCAGCACGCATTTGATGTACTCCGGCAGGGGACTGCAGGGAAGCGCCCAGCCCTGATGCGTGCTTCTTACCTCAAGCTTTTCAAGGTCAATAACAAGCGGCTCTCCCTGGACGGCTTTTTTTGCTATGCCCGGACAGGTTATGAGATAAATCCCCTGGTTCGTCAAGTTACGGAAGAAAATACGGGCAAACGACTCGGCAACTATTGCCCGGATGCCGTTATAGGCGAATGACCGGGCAGATGATTCCCTGCTTGATCCGCAGCCGAAGTTTCTGCCGGCAACGATAATATCATCTTTTGCCATCCGGGAAAAGAAATCCTCTGCGCCTTTGGACAGCCCTGAAGCAATCCGGTCTTTCTTCAGGCTGAAGTAGTCCGGTGGATGAAGGATGTCCGTATTGACATGATCTCCCAGGAGAAATGCGTTTCCGGTGAATGATTTTTCAAGCATACGTTAGATTTTAAGTTTTGGACGCAGATGCCCGCAGATTATAAGGATTTTTATCTGCGAAGATCAGCGTAAATCCGCGTCCTGTTAAAAATATTTTCTCGGGTCAGTGATTTTTCCTTCAACAGCCGATGCTGCTGCCGTGGCAGTTGAGCAGAGAAAGACCCGGCTGCCTTTGCCGCCCATCCTGCCGTCAAAATTCCGATTCGAGGTGGCAAGGCAGGTTTCCCCCTCGGCAATGATTCCCTTATCAATTTTTCCGCACGGGCCGCAGCTCGGGTTGCAAATGGCGGCGCCGGCTTCTATGAGTGTCTGCATGTAGCCTTTTTCCATGGCCTGCAGATAAATCCTGTTTGAAGATGGAATAACAACAAGCCGGCAGTAGGGCGCTGCTTTTTTCCCGTTAAGGATTTCCGCGGCAATCCGCAGGTCTTCAACCCTCCCCCCCGTACAGGAGCCGATATACACCTGATCAACATGCTCTCCTGCCACATCGCCGACCGGCACTGCATGGCTTGGGTGCGGAGGAATGGCAACCTGCGGAGCAAGAGAGGATACGTCGAGCGTTATCTCCCGTTCATACACCGGCTGTTCTGGTACGGTGACAGCAGCGTAATTATCAGCACCTTTTTCTTTCAGATAAGATTGCGTTATTGCATCGGGGATAAATATGCCCGCCTTTGCCCCGCCCTCCACCACCATGTTTGAGATGGAGAAACGGCTGTCCATGGTGATGCCGTTTTTAGTGCTGTCCACAAACTCAAGCGACCGGTAGAGCGCCCCGTCTTCTTCCAGGTCTGCAAGCACCTTTAATATTATGTCTTTCCCAAGGATGAGCGGGCCTTGAGTGCCGGTGAAGGTTATTTTAACACACTCCGGGACCTTGAGCCAGATATTGCCGGTAATGAGGCCGTATAAAACATCCGTTGAGCCCATGCCGGTTGCAAGGCAGCCGAGCGCTCCAGCCATAACAGTATGCGAGTCTGCGCCGATCACGAGCTTTCCCGGAACAACCGCGGGATGCTCAACCAGCAGCTGATGGCAGATGCCGGAAAAGAGCTCGAGGTTGTTCACCTCCTGCTCCCTGCAGAAATCGAGAAATTTTTTAAGTATGTTGGCCCGCTCTTCAGAAGCGGGCGGAGCAAAGTGGTCAGCGGTGAACAGCGCCTTCTCTTTATCCCAGATCTTTCCCTTGAGACGATTAAAATCGTCAACAAGGAGTGCGGTGGTGGCATCGTGGCCGAGAATAAAATCGAGATAAAACTCCGCGTAGTCGTTCTCGGCGAAGCACACTGATACGGTCTTGTGGTTTGCGGGTTAATAGCAACTAAACAGCGATAATGAAGTGCGCTACTCTGTGGCGTACAGAGAGGAGTTGTCTTCAAGATAGCGGGAAGCCATTCCCTTCTGCTCGCCTTTCCGCGATTGATTGAGCACTCTGTTGACGATGTTCCAGAACACGCGCTCATCAAATCCGAGATGCTTCTGGTTGAAGACCTCAACGATATTTTTCATGAACTGAAAGGCCCCCTTGGAATCGCTCTCCTTTTCCCTTTTAACATCTGCAACAATGCGGTCAATCTCAGATGCCTTGGCCTCAATTCCCTGTTCCTGCAGCAGGCGCCGCACCAGAGCACGGCCCGAGTGCTTTCCCAGGACAAAGGCCCGGTCTCTGCCGACCTCTTCCGGCCGGATAGGTTCATAGGTTTCGAGATTTTTCAGAATCCCGTCCACGTGAATGCCGGACTCGTGCCTGAAGGCATTATAGCCGACGACTGATTTGTTGGGTGCAATAATGATCCCGGAGTAATCTTCAACGAGCTTTGAGAGGGGATAGATCTTGTCGGTATTTATGTGATGTTTGATTTTGAGCAGGTTTCCCGCCGCCATCACCACTTCTTCCAGGGAAGCGTTTCCTGCCCGCTCGCCGATGCCGTTGACGGTCAGGGTCGGATATTCCACGCCCGCTTCAATGGCCGCGAGCGTGTTGGCGGTGGCAAGGCCAAAATCATCGTGGCAGTGAATGCCGAAGCGGATCTTTTCTTTCATCTTCTGCCGGATGGTGAGGCAGAGATCACGTATTCCCTGAGGGGTGAGAACCGAGACGGTATCGCAGATGATAATTTTATCCGCGCCGGCACGCGCCACCCGGTCAAAGAGCGGAATAATAAAGTCCATGTCAGCCCGGGCCGTGTCTTCGGCCACAAAATCCACCACCATGCCGTGGCTGACTGCATATTCAACCGACTGGAGGGCCCGCTCTTCCGCCTCTGCACGGGTGGTGCTGAATTTATAGTTGAGATGGATGTCACTGACCGGCGTAAACAGAAATGCTTCCCGCGCTCCGCAGCTCAGCGCTACATCCACATCCTGTTTTTTTGCCCGGATAGAGACTGCCAGGTTGATCTCCCATTTCCTGCTGAGGATATTCTTTATGTTCTTTGATTCATTGAGAGAAACGATGGGCAGCCCGACATCTACCGTATCGATGCCTGCTTCCTCCATCGCCTCAATGAGCCTGATTTTTTCCCTGCAGGAAAAGAAGACTCCGGGAGCCTGCTCGCCGTCGCGAAGGGTCTCATCAATGATATATATTTCTTTTGCCCTGGTTTCTTCCATAGTATCCCCCATTGATTATAAAGACCGGGAACACCGGCTGCGGCTCTGCGTTTCCGGCGGTTTCATGGTGCTGCAGCGTTTATTTTAAATTTTCCAAACTTCGGCGTCCGCGTTACCCGCATCACGTTAAAATACTGCCAGGGATCAAGCGGCGTTGACCAGTGCGGGTATTTTTTGCACCAGTCCTCTGCCATCTGGAAGTCCTCCCGGGTGAGGTTGTGCGGGTAGTGAAAGGTCGGGCTCAGGTAATCACCTGAAGCGCCCATAAAGACGATGTCTTCCGGTTTTGATACGGCAAAAAGCGGCGTCTCAGGATAAATCCGTATGCCGAAGACGGTGAGAATATTGTCCGGCTGCGGCATGCTTTCCAGGAACTTAAAACCATCGGTGACAGTCTCCCTGGTTTCTCCCGGGCCGCCCAAAAGAAGCTGAAATGAGGTGGCAATGCCGGCTTTTTTATAACAGGCAGAGGCCCGGGCAATATCCGCCTGGGTGAAGCCTTTTCCCATTCGCTCCAGCATCTCCTCGGAGGCAACATCAATCCCCACGTCCGCCCCGATGCAGCCCGAGCGCGCCATCAGCGCAGCCATGTCATCAGAGATGCCCACCGGGTTCACGTTGGCGTACCACTTGATCGTAACTTCCCTGCGGATGATCTCTTCGCATAGTGCGCAGGCATGGTCCACGGGGAAGTTAAAGACGCTGTCAACAAAGAAAAAATAGTCAAGGTTCCAGAACCTCTTTGCTTCCACGATTCAGACGGTAGGTTTTGCCGTCAATCCGCGGATGCTCGCAATAGATGCACTTAAAGGCACAGCCCCGCTTGGTCTGGAGGCCGATATAACCTTTTTTCTGGATATACTTTTTATAATCAAGCAGATCAAACGCTGCCGGCGGCATCATTTCCAGATCAGGTATGAGCTGCGGTGGGTTGCCGGTATAGCTCCCGTTTGCCTGATAAACAAGGCCCGCGATATGCTCATAGGATGAGCCTTCGGTGAGGGCACGAGCCAGCTGCACGCAGGCTATTTCGCCCTCACCCTGGATGCCGAACTCGATGCCAAGGTATTTCAATGCTTCTACCGGAAACAAAGAATATCCCGGGCCGCCGACAACAAACGGAACCTCGGTGAGCGTCTTTAAAAAAGTAACTACTTCCCTGATGTCAGGAAGGTAGTAGCGCAGCGCCGACATGCAGGTATTGTCAATATTGCGGATGGACAGCCCGACAAGCTGAGGCTTGAATTCCTTAATGGTCTCCTGGAATATTCTCTGCTCTTCTTTTTGCGAAAAGAGAAACATCCGGTCAATAACCCTGATGTCATGCCCCGCCTTTCTCAGGCTTGAAGCAACAAGCGATAGACCGAGAGGAGCGGCAGGTATGGGCCAGCGCTCCTGGTTGGTATTTATTAAAAGTATTCTCATCAGCACCCTCTCAGATCCATAAAAACCGATAGCGATAAATACTTTACATGTAAACCATTTACATATAAGTAATCGTTTTGCCTTGATTTGTCAACAAAAAACTATTGCATGGATATCTGTCTGAAATTGCTTGACTTAATACATGTGGCTTGCTGTTGGGGCGGGAGACTTTCCCTGCAGCGAGGGGTCGGGAAGGGTTTTAATTACCATCTCTGGCATTGAGAAACAGATTGATGAGATTTTTATCAAGCTCTTCTTTGCGGGAAATTTTCAACTGTTTTTTTAACTCTGCTAACGATACCACTGCCCGTGCCATGGAACGGTGCCCTCCGGCGCTTCCATATTTGCCGAAAGCATGGCGGGTCACCTCTCCGGCATGCTCCACGTAACCGACGTTTCTCACACAGAGCACAATCTGCTTTTCAACAATTCCCGACACTACTGACCACTGAGCATCATCAATCTGCAAGCAGAAATCTGCAAGCCGCGGAATAATATCTTCCCGCTCCTTCTCTACCCTGCCAAGGTTAGCAAACACGACAGTACCTATCAGGCGCTGGCTTTTAAGTGCTTTTACAAACAGGCTGATCTCTTCCGGTTTCAAGCGCGGATGCTCCATCTGCAGGATCATGTGTCGATTGGCGAGCGGGTAGATGTGGGTAAACACCTCAATGTCAGCTGGATTTATATCCCGGCCTAAAAAAAGCGTGTCTGTCTTGATGCCGTAGACAAGTGCCGTGGCAAGGCGCTGGCTGATTTTGAGATCCTGGGCAATCAGGTATTCGGCCAGAATGGTTGAGGTTGCCCCGTAGTGAACCCGGATATCACAGAACGGGGCGTCACAGGTTTCCATCCGGGGGTGGTGATCAATAATGATATCTGCCCTGATTTCAGGATCGCCAAAGTAAAAGGGCTGGACATCAACCATGGCGATCCGGGAATATTTTTCCAGGTCCGGGGCAGTTATTTTCAGCAGCTGTATGTCCAGAAGCTGCATCATGACCTGATTTTCGTTTCTGGTAACTTCACCAAAGGCAGCAATAGGAGCTGTTGTGCTGGTCCGGCCCAGAAGCGTACGCAGCGCCAGAGCGCTGGCCAGGGCATCAGGGTCAGGGTCATGCTGGGTGAGAATAAGGACGTGCTCGTGCCCCGCGGTGAGCTGCTGAAGCGCGGCCGCCTTTTTACGATTTTCTATCTTTACCCAGCATCGGGAAATATTACCGGAGATGAGATCAGAGAGGGGAAGAAACGAAACAGTATCAAGGCGCTCACGTTCAGCAGTTGCGTCATCAGCATCGGTAAGCACCAGTACCGGGACTGCTGCACACTGCGAACGCAGCGCTTCCAGATGCCGCCGCATATCGTTAGTTCCGGTGCAATCAAGTATTACCCGGTCTTCTGCGGTGAGTGCCAATTCTCTATATAATATTTTATCTGACAGTTCCTTCCGGTTCAGAATGGTAACCTGTTTTTTCTGGACCAGGATAGGCAAGGAGGTGTTATTCACCACAACGGCATGGTCCAGGGACTGGAGATAACCTCTCAGCAGGGGCACGATATCCTGGTTTTGTAAAATAAGTATAGTGCGCATTACTGTCCTATGGTGTGAGCAGAAGAGCTGCTATGAAAGTATCCATGGCGGCAGGGTATCTATCAGCGAGATCTCTTAACCAGCAGATGAGGCCGTGAGGCCCTGATACTCATTATGGTTTTTCCCGAGCTGAAAATTCTGACCGTGCCGGTTGATTCTGACACGGTAATGGCAATGGCATCGGTGCTGGCAGTTATGGCCGCGGCCGCGGCATGCCGGGCACCCAGACCCCTGAGAGGAGCGGTTTTGCCTCCGCCGGCGTGCAGATACCTGCCGGCAGACACGACCACGCCGTCATCCCGTATGATGAAAGCACCGTCTATGAGCGTCAGCTCTTTAATGCTTTCCTGTACTTTCGGGTCAGAAATCCTTCGCTCGTCTTCAGGATAGCCCAGGAACGGGTCAAAGATCATGGGCTTGGAAAGCCCATCCACTTTTTCCGTATCACCGACCACAAATATGGTGCCCACCGAAACCCCTTCCCGTCCTTCACGGCCAATTTCCACTGCCAGGTTCACCAGGGCATACAGGATCTCAGTGGGAATATTTTTAGCTATCCGCTTTAAATCGCCCATTGAGATATGGCTGTAATGTTCCTCGCCTTTGACTATCCGCAGGCTGTCAACCAGCTTTGTGCCTGACAGGCTGTAGAGGCAGATAACCTTCTCGCCCTTTTTCAAGGTGCCCAGTTCCACCGCGGTGCGCAATATATAGTCCAGCCGCTCCCGGCGTGCTACCCCCTTAAAGTCACAGATAACGGTTTCATGGAAAATGTCTTCGGCAAGTTTTTCCTGTGAGAGGGCAACCAGGAACTGGCACTTTTCGCTGTAGGCAGGGATTATTTTTAAGAGAACTGCTTTTTCGCAGACGATGAGGATCTTTTTTATTTTCAGTTTTTCAGCAATAGCAATGGCTTCAGCAATGAGCACGATGCTTTCTTTTTCTGCTTTTTCACCGGTCACCGAACGTATCCTCCAGGAAGGTAAACACCAGGAATGTTTATATCGTTTTAGATCGTTTCTTAGCTTTGCTTGCTGCTATACGTTACGACTGGAGGTATGGTGCTATTACTCTCAGCTTGATCATCTTCTATTAATTCTTTTAAAACAAATAGCCGGAAAAATCTACCATTAATTTGACTGCTGGCTTTTTTGCTGATTATGCTTGCATCAGCCGGCTTAGTTTTCTATACCTTTTAAAGGATTCATGTGTTCGGCCGCCGCAGCTATGACAATGCCGGGAAAGACGCGGCAGAAAAAGCGGTCTTCATCCGGACTGCTGACAAACCAACGTTGCCGGAGCAGCAGAAGCGCTGGCAGCTTTTATTGCAAGCAGGAGATCATCTATGTCTACCACAGTCTCAATAGTACGGTGTCCTGAGTACCGGGAAGAGCAGGTCTATAAAAGCATTGCCGAAGCGCTGGACCTGCTCGGAGGGCTCAGGCAGTTTATCTCTCCGGGAGAAAAGGTGCTTTTAAAACCGAACCTGCTCATCGGCCGGCCTCCAGAAAAATGCGTGACCACGCACCCCCTGGTGGTGAAAGCGGTGGCACGCATGGTGCGCGAAGCCGGGGCCTTTCCTGTTATCGGAGATAGCCCGCAGCTTGATTCAGCGCGGAAGGCCTGCGACAAGTGCGGCATCGGCGATGTCGCGCGGGAGCTGGGCGTTGAGATTGTTGAGTTTGAGCCGGTTGACCTGTCCAACCCGGACGGCAGGGTATTTAAAAACTTCACCCTGGGAAAAGTGGTGAAGGAGGTTGATAAAATCATTAACCTGGCTAAGCTTAAGACCCACTCCTTAACAACGCTCACCCTCGCAGTAAAGAATATGTTCGGCTGCGTGCCCGCCGCGCGCAAAGGGCAGTGGCATGTGCGGACCCACACCGCCGGGAAAGAATATTTCGCCCGGATGCTTCTGGACCTCTACTATTTTGTAAAACCAACGCTCAATATTGTTGACGGCATCATCGGCATGGAAGGGCAGGGCCCGGGGTTCGGCGATCCGCGTCCCATCGGGCTGGTGATTGCCGGTGCTGACGGTGTGGCAGTGGACCGCGTGATTGCTGAAATCGTGAACATCCCTGCCGAGCAGGTTCCGATTCTCATGGTTGCCCTGAGGGATGGATACGGCACCGGCAGGCTTGAAGAGATAGCTGTCCTGGGCGAGAGCATTGAGGGTGTGAAGGTCGCGGACTTCAAGACGCCGCAGTTTCAGGACATGATGGCAAAAATTCCCGGCCCAATCATGCGCCTGCTTAAAGCCTATCTCACCGCGCAGCCGACGGTGAAAAAAGAGCAGTGCGTGGAATGCGAGATGTGCCTGCGCGCCTGCCCGAGGGAGTGCATTACCCATCCGGCCGGCGCAATCAGGATAAATGAAGAGGCCTGCATCCAGTGCCTGTGCTGCATGGAGATCTGCCCCCAGGGTGCCATAGAACTGCGGCCGGGATTTCTTCTCAAACTTTTTTCAGGAATCAGGAAGGTTTTTGGCAGGAACTAGCAGGCGGCTAAAGGTCGTAGAGGGTTTCATCCCGCTGCGGCGCAGGCTTTTTCCCTTTGCCCCCGGAGCCGGCAGCGCCTGTAAACTCGAACGGCTCCTCGCTCTGCAGCAGGTCGCCCATTTCACTTTCGATCTGGTCAGGGTCTTCCCCCGCCTCCATGCGCTTGAGCGCCTCGTTCATCCCCTCACCAAGCTTAATGCCGGTCATCTCGGATAATTTGCGCATCAGGTTTGCCGCCTGGCGGGGATCATCCTCATTGATGCGGCCTGCTTCAGAAGAGATCATCTGCATGGCCTTTTCCATGGCGCCTTCATCTATCGGCAGGTTCTCCATGCCGCCCTCCTCTTTGGCCTTGCCGGTGCAGGCGAAAACCGACAGCTGCTTCTGCAGCTGTTTCCGGCAGCGCGGGCAGGGGGGCTGCTTGTCCGTGTTCACGGTGCGGGAAAAAAAGTTGAAAAGGGTATTGCAGTCTTCACAGTAGAATTCATATATTGGCATGGCTCAAGACCTTTTCTGTTCCTGCATGCATTTCTCGACAAAATGATTGATAAGGTAGACCAC
>JAPLIX010000561.1 GCA_026388865.1 Pseudomonadota bacterium
GAATTTGACGAGTCAGCTCCGCGCCTCGGCATCACCATTGACTTTATGCCGATCGCGGACATAGCTGTCCATCCCGAATACCGCGAAAAATATCTTGATCCCCTGGCCGCTGACTGGAGAAAATACCGCACTATTCCCGGCTTCACCAAAGAGGGCCGCTGCATGGTGCAGCGCAGATATGCCCCCTGGAACTGGGCGCGGGAAAGCCTGTCCCCCTACTCTCTTGACGGCCGCATTGAAGAACCCGAAGACCGCTACAAGGTCATGGATGCAATCGCGGCCTACGCGCGGATATGGCTTGCCCTGCTGAAAAAGGCCGAACCCATGAAAGACCCGCAGTACAAGCAGGAAGTGCTCACGCGAAAAAGGGTCCTGCAGAAATTTTACCGCGACCGCGACCCCGGCGGAGAAGTTATAAAAAAGATTTTTGGCGACGATAAACATCACCTTTTTGTAAGCTTAATCTTTTAAAGGAGAGGTACCATGGCAGATGACAGCAAATGGGCACCATATATTGAAAAGTTGCAGGAGCAGCTGAGTCAGCTTGCGCTCAGGGAAATACAGCAGGACCAGACAGCCGGAAAAACAGTGAAAGCGTATGCAGCAGATAAACTTGCTAAAATTGCGATCGGCGACTGCACTATTGGCGCGGAAAAGCATATTGGCCTGTGCACCATATTTCCCCTTGAAAATTACTGGCTGCCCCTGTTTTTTTCATTCTGGGAAGAGCAGGAAAAGGAAATTACATTTTTAGTTGACATAATGCCAACCGTTGATTCACTCGTTGATGAGCCCTACCGCATTAAATATTTTGACCCCATCCAGCCAATGTGGGAGAAATTTGCCCATCTTCCCGGCATCGCGCCGTTTGAGGATGATGCAGTCAGGGCGGCCTGCTCGATCGTGTATACCGCTGCAGTGGTGCCTGTAGATAAGGAAGGCATGCGCCTGGCAGCGCTTGCCCCGCATACGGAATACCTGAAGAGCTACATCGACTTTGTTAAGGATGCACCGCTGGCTGACGGTGAAGCAAAGCAGGCGGTTAAAACAGCGCTGCTAAGCTACCTGCAGAAGACCTATGCCGGTGGATTCCATGAGGGTATGCTTAACGTATTTTTTTAACAGTACGTTTACCGCAGAGACCACTGCGAGCGCAGAGATACCTGAGGAGATGGTTTTTCGCTGCATGCGCTATGCGCCCCGCGGTTAACGATAAGACAAAAGGGAGCACGATCATGACTATACTGGATGTATTAAAAAAAGGTTTGGAATTCGCCAATGCCGACGACATGACGAAAGAGATGCTCGCTGATTTCAAGGATCACCGGGTGGGCATGAAGCTTGACAATACGGAGATTACCATGGTGGTCAAGGATGGCGTTGTTTCCATTGAGAACGGTATGCAGCTGGACAACTGTCATGCTGCCATGAAAATGAAAACAGTAGATGTGTGCGGCGCAATAGACAACAGCTTTGACCTTATGGAGATACGGGAAAAGGGCGAGCTCATCAAAGGCGACCCCACTGATATGAACATTGCCGTGCACTTCATGGCAACGTTTCCTTATTTTGATGCCATGGTGCGGCTCTATCAGGACGATGCAGCGTTCAAAAAGATGGTGGATGATTATAAAGCAACACTATGATGCTGCAAATTCTAAATAAGAAACACTAAACTCTAAACAATAATTAGAAATTAGATATTAGAATTCAGGGATTAAACATATGGTCAAACATATTATTGATATCGAAAAGTGCGTCGGCTGCGGTAAGTGCGTTGAAAACTGCGCGCTGGAACTCTGGGTGCTGGTGGATAGAGATGGCAGCAAGAAAAAACTTGCACAAGTTACCGAGGAGGCTGCTCTGGTTTGTCATACCTGCGGTATGTGCTCTGAAGGATGCCCGGAAAAAGCAATTGTTATAATTAACGAAAAATAACCTGTTCCGCCTTGTTACGTGTTCCTGACTGATACTGCCCGGTCGGGTCTGTATTGAATATATTTTTTAATAAGTCCTGTT
>JAPLIX010000154.1 GCA_026388865.1 Pseudomonadota bacterium
CTCTTTTCATAGAACTTTTGATAGTACCATAACCTTCCACCTGCTGAGGCAATACCCTCATGTGCTGACTGTCATCCCCAGCGCTTCCATGATGCCCCGCGCCTTGTGGAGGGTTTCTTCATATTCCAGGTCCGGCACTGAATCGGCAACGATGCCCCCGCCCACGTGAAAATAGTATGAGTCATGCGCATGCAGTATGGTGCGGATAAGGATATTTAAATCTGATTCGCCGTTAAAGCCAAGATATCCTAATGATCCAGTATAGACCTTTCTTCTGCACGGTTCAAGCTCCTCAATGATCTCCATGGCGCGTATTTTAGGCGCGCCGGTAATGGAGCCGCCGGGAAAACAGGCGCGCAGGCAATCAACATGATCATAGCCGGCAGCAAGTTCGCCACGGATGGTTGCGACCAGGTGATGAACCACCGGGTGTGTTTCAAGGCTGATGAGCTCTGATGTCTGAATGCTGCCGAACCGGCACACCCTTCCCAGGTCATTTCGCTCCAGATCAACAATCATGATGAGCTCAGCACGGTCTTTAGCGCTTGCCAGGAGCTCATCGCGCAGGCGCCGGTCTTCAGTCTCGGTCACACCGCGCGGCCTGGTCCCTTTTATGGGCCGGGTCTCAATTATTTTCCCGGAGATGCGCAAAAATTGCTCAGGAGATGAACAGATGATGTGGTGATCTCCCCCATTAAAAAAAGCCCCGAACGGCGCCGGGCTGACCGTGCGCAGCCGCTTGAAAAGAGCGAATGGGGGAATAGATGCCGGGCAGGAATACCGCTGCGACAGATTAACCTGATAGATATCGCCTTCCGCGATATGGTGTTTTGCGGCTGCAATCGCTCGACAGTATGACTCCCGGTCAAAATGAGCCGAGAGAACAGCTGCAGGATAGGAGGACTCTGTTTCCGTATTACAGCAGGCTGCCGTGCTGTTTTCCGCAAGCAGCGATGAGATATGTTCAATATCTTCCTGCGTTTTGGCGCGCTGCAGTGACTTGGTTTCTTCGGGGAGCCCTGAGGAGGCTATCCACACCTTCCGCTCATGATGATCTACTATAATAACCGCGCTGTAAAAACCAAGACAGCAGTCAGGCACCACGATATCGGAGCACGCCGTATCCGGTACTGTTTCAATGATCCGCGCCAGGTCATAACCGAAATAGCCCAACGCGCCGCCGATAAACGGAGCTGGCGGTGTTTCTGTCTCCACCTTGAAGCTGCCCATGAGGCTCTTTAAAAAGACAAACGGATCTTCCCTGAGCCTTCTCTCCTGGCCGTTTTGCTCAAGGGTTATGTCCCGGCCCGTGCATTTAAAAACAAGAAACGGGTCGCTCCCCAAAAAGGAATAGCGCGCCCCGAAAAATCTCCCGCCGGCACTGTCAAGAAAAAAGCTGTACGGCCGGGCAAGTAGTTTTTCAGGAATTTTCTCCCATGAATCATAGGGACCGAGTTCCTGTATGCAGAGAGCTGCGGCAGTGGTGCTCATGTTACGGCATGCGCCCTATGGTCAGGGCGAGATCATGAATTTCCTGCACATCTACTGCCGGGGCGCGGCCTGACGTGGTCAAGTAATTGCCAATCATGGTGCCGCTGGCGCCGGCTATATACATCAAAGGCTGCAGCGTGCGCAGCCCGGTCTCCCGGCCGCCGCAGATTCTGATCTCCTTATCCGGCAGGACAAACCGGAACAGGGCAATGCTTTTCAGTATCTCCAGCGGCTGCAGCAG
>JAPLIX010000117.1 GCA_026388865.1 Pseudomonadota bacterium
ACCGAGCGCAAGGCCGCGGAGCAGCAGCTGACAGCAACGAAAGATTATCTTGAGAACATCATTGAAGGCTCACTGGACGCTATTGTTGTACATGACAGCACGCAACACATTACTCAATGTAACAGGTATTTTCTGGAGTTGCTTGGCTATACTGAGGATGAGGTCCTTGGCAACTACCTGTATGAATTTGCTCCAAATGTTGGAGAAACCTATGAATCCACCATGGGTGATACTATAAGAATAAATGATGACTTTTATAATGATTCAGTTGCCATGATTGGCATATTGATTGAAACGGGTAAGGCTGCTAACTGGCAAACTTATTATTTGTGCAAAAACGGAAAAGTGGTCCCGGTTGAGCAAAATTCATTTATGTTAAAGGATAAGCAGGGAAATATATCTGGGTCTGCCAGCATAATCAGAGACATCACCGAGCGCCAGCGGATTGAAACTGAACGTGAGCGGCTGATCGCTGAACTTCAGAAAGCGCTGGTTCAGGTTAAGACTTTGAGCGGTTTCATCCCCATCTGCTCTTCCTGCAAGAAGGTGCGTAATGATTCAGGCTACTGGGAGCAGGTGGAGGGCTACATCAGCACCCATTCCGAAGCAGAGTTCAGCCACAGCATCTGCCCGGATTGCGCGCAGAAGCTCTATCCGGAAATCTATGCGAAGATAGGTAAAGATAAGAAGTGAGCAAAGCAGCATACACAGCAGCCATGCAAAAGGCAGGTTCAGTAATGAATCTGCCTTTTGCTTTGAGAAACCAATGGACAGTCATGGAGAAAATATTTTATATATTGCACAGAGGAATGCGTATGCGCTATTCTTCTCTCAGCACTGCTGGGTGATACCGTTTTTCTGTTGATTAATTTTTTACCCCGGATGAAAGGATGAGTAAGCAACCATGGCTGAATTTAAAACAATAAACGATGTCATAAAGCTGGCGCTGGAAAAGGAAATGGAGGCCGTTCAGTTTTATCGCAGGGCTGTCTCTATCGTAGATAATCCCGGAACCAAAGTCATGCTTCAGGAGCTGGCCCGGGAAGAAGAACAGCATGTGGCATACCTGTCTGATATACAGGCAGGTAAGTCCGTTGCAGCCGTCGGCTCAAAGCCGCTGCCGCCCGGCATGGACCTGAGCTCGTATCTGAAAAGCGAGCCCTTGAGCGACAACAGCACGCCCCAGGATGTCATGATACTGGCCATCAAGCGGGAGGATAAGGCCATTGCCTTCTATGCCGGCCGGCTGCCCGTGGTCAAGGGAACGAAACTTTACCCGCTGTTTGAACGGCTGCTGGCGTGGGAAAAGGAACACAAGCAGCGCCTGGAAGCGGAATACGACCAGGTGGTGCTGAAGGACAATTGAGGAGCAGTGACTTGTGACTAGTAATTCGTAATATGCGGGTCACGGGCGACGGTTCGAAAAGCTCACCGCAGGCTGGTCACGGGTCACGAGCGACGTGTCTATGGAAAAGGCCTTCTGCAATAAAAAACACCCCTGCCCTGACTGCAATTTCTGCCAGTTCTGCGCGGAGATTCGCTGCATTGCATGCCGGCGGGAAAAGTCTCAACCCAAGCTGAGTGCCGAGGAACAGATCAGACGTTTTGAAGAGCTCAACCGGGACCGGACAGCACCCGGCGAGCCCGTATATTATAAAAAATAATTTTACCCATGAAACAGCAACAGCATAGTATCATCATCGCCCTGACAGCCCTGCTCTGTTTGCTCGTGCCTGCTGCCGCATCCAACGCCCGCATCATAGAACCGGGAGACGCCCTGCCCCGACTGTCTTTCGAGCAGCCTCTTTCAGCTGAAGACAAAAATTATCTCCGGCTGCCGGATGAAGGCGGGAACGCGGATAAACCTGCTGCCGTTGCCATTAACGATCTGGACGCGGAACTTCTCGTTATTGAATTCCTGAACTGCTACTGCCCGTCATGCCAGTCCCAGGTGCCGCTCATGAACGCTGCCTACCGCGCCATAGAAGGGTTGCCCGATTTCAAGCAGCAGGTACGAATCATCGGTGTCGCTTCCGGCAACAGCTTTGAAGAGGTGGCGGCATTCAAAAAAGAAAAGGAAATACCCTTTCCCATATTTCAGGACCCTGACTTCACCGCCTACGACGCCATCGGCACCCCGGACGGAACACCGTTTACCATACTTGCGCGCAGGGTTATTGGCCGTTTTATTGTTTTATCAACGCACCTGGGCCGCATAGGGTCGGCTGAAGAGCTGGCAAGCGATATTCAGAACGCACTGACCTCAGAACCTGCGGCTATCCAGGCAATGGCGCGAGCTAAAGCCCAGCCGCTGGCAGACGGCAGAATGCTGAAGCTGAAACTCCCGGAGCAGGAACTGCGTACACTCATCATCAAGAGCATGCGCGCAGCGGTTGCAGCAGAAAAAACGCCGGCACCAATCAGGCTTGCAAAAATAGTGCTGCCCAAAAGCGGCGTCATCTACCGAGGAGAAGGAGCGGGAGTAACGCTCTACGCAAAAGTAATCAGCAGGAAACCGACCTGTGACGTATGCCATGGCATCCACTTCATCATCGTCTTCAACCACGAGGGCATTATAACCAACTTCACGCCTATCTATCTGACCAAATACGGCAACATCAAATGGAGCGCTGCTGACATAGCCTTCTTGAGGGAGCGCATCGTCGGCAGGTCGGTGCTGGGCCGGAAAACATTCAACCACACCGTGGACGCGGTATCCACCGCCACCATGAGCTCTGCTCTCATCTTCAACAGCCTCAATAAATTGCCGGCGGTGTTCAATGAGTTGAAAGAAGCAGACAAAAGATAAGAAAAGCATAGAGGCAATGCCGAATGCAAAGAAATGAAAAATGAAACGCGGATTGCTGATCCCGAACGCTTTCGGGACTGACGGCTGATAACTGAAAGCTCGTTTCAACTCAGCACTCGTTACTCAGCCCGTCCTCCGTAGCAGTCTACTGCCTGTCCTCCGCACATCCTCCCTCCGTAGCAGCCTACTGCGGAGGACGGGAAGCTTGCTTTGGAAGGCGGGCGGAGGGTGGACACTCAGCACTAATTAAGGAGGTAAGTTATGGATAAAGTAATAGATTCCAAGTGCCCGGGCTCTGACCCGACCCAAAAAGCGGTTCCTCAGTCATTCACCTGCCCCGAATGCGGCGGCGATATTGAAATCTGGACGGATGAGTCCAAAGGCAAATGCTCATCCTGCCATAAGACATTCACCCGGGAGCAGGTGAAGTAGCATATTTTAAGACTGACTCCATCTGCTTGCGGCCAAATTGAATATTGAACACTCTGTTCATCTTGACGAGCGGACACATGCAAAGATATACATAGTTTATATAGTTCAGACTTCCCTAACGCCATTTCATTTAAAAGAGATGCGTTTATGGCTCACCATGCTGACACTTCCGGTTATGACCGGCTCGTCGACCGCTTGAATCGCTTTCCCCAGGGCGCTCCGCCCTCTCCCCTGCTGTTTAAAATATTAAAAATTCTTTTTCATGAACAGGAAGCTGGATTAGTTGCAAGCCTTCCCATAAAGCCATTCACCGCGGAACAGGCCGGCCGTATCTGGAAGATGGATCTTGCAAGCGCACAAAAGGTGCTGGATGATTTGTCAGCGCGTGCCATCCTTGTTGATATGGACCATAATGGCTGCTTGGTTTACTGCCTGCCGCCGCCCATGGCCGGTTTTTTTGTGTTTTCATTAATGCGCGTGCGCGAAGACATTGACCAGAAGCTGTTGAGTGAGCTCTTTTACCAGTATCTGAATGTGGAAGAAGATTTTATCCGGGAGCTGTTCGCCGAGGGCGAAACACGGCTTGGCCGCGCCTTTGTCCATGAACCGGCTTTGTCAGAAGAGCACGCGCTGCACGTTCTTGATTACGAGCGCGCGACGGAAGTCATTAACAGCGCGGCACACCGGGGTGTAGGAATCTGTTACTGCCGTCATAAGATGAAGCACCTGGGAAAGGCGTGTGCTGCGCCGCTTGACATCTGCATGACCTTTAACAGCGTTGCTGCTTCGTTGATAAAACACGGCCATGCCCGACGGGTGGATACAGTGGAAGGGCTTGATCTTCTGCAATCAGCCTATGAGAACAATCTGGTCCAGTTTGGTGAGAATGTAAAACAGAGCGTGAGCTTTATATGCAACTGCTGCGGGTGCTGCTGCGAAGCTATGATTGCCGCCCGGCGCTTTGCCATGCTGCGCCCGGTGCATACCACTAATTTTATTCCCGATATAAACAGTGAGATTTGTGTCGGGTGCGGAGAATGCGTCAGCGTCTGCCCGGTGGACGTTATGGCCCTGGTTTCAGCTAATGATCCTCAGCGGCCGAAAAAAAAGACAGCGCGTCTGGATGAAAACCGCTGTCTTGGATGCGGGCTGTGCGCGCGCGCCTGCACGCAGGGAGCTGTTAGTTTAAAAACACGGCGGGAACGGGTGATTACCCCTCTGGACAGCACGCACCGCATCGTCATGATGGCCATCGAGCGGGGCAAGCTTCAGGACCTGATATTTGATAACCGGGTGTTATGGAATCATCGCGCGCTTGCCGCGGTGCTCGGCGTTATTCTGCGCATCCCGCCGGTAAAACAGCTGCTTGCCAACAGGCAGGTAAAATCCCGCTATCTTGAATCCCTGCTGGCAAGGATGCGGCGGTAGCTGTTCCCCTCTATGAGAATCTATGTTACGCTTTTTCTACTCTTTCTCCCCATCAACCAGAGCGTTCTTCAGCACGTCCTCGATGCGGTCGGCAAAGATAAAGGTCATGTCCTTCTACACCGTTTCATCTTTTTCGATCCCCATCACGATGATACATTCTTCATTTTTCGCACCTGCTATTTCGCCAGCTCGGCTTTTACCGCCATGCCCAGATTCTCTAACGTATATGGCTTCTTTATATATGCCCCGGCGCCCAGCCTCTGGGCCTTCTTAACCCGACCCGTTTCTGAAAAGCCGCTTGCTATTATGGCTTTCTGGTTTGGCTGTATTTCCAGGATTCTTCTGTATGTCTCAAAGCCGTCAATGCCCGGGTCCATTATCATATCCAGAATCACTAAATCAACTGAAGCGGATTTCAAATACTCTATAGCCTCCTCACCGCTGGCAGCTGTTTCAACATGGTAATTGAGCCGTTTCAGCATGTTCGAAGCAAGGTCCCGCTGTGTCTCTAAATCATCTACTATCAGGATATGCTCTCCATTGCCCGAATAGTGTCCTATTGGCATTTCCTTCTTTTTGGCTTCTGTTTCCTGCCGGGTTGCCGGGAAATAGAGGATAAAGGCTGTACCCTTCCCCGGCGTACTGTCAACAACAATATACCCGTCGTTATCCTTTACGGTCCCCCATACTACCGCCAGGCCTAACCCGGTTCCGCTCCTGCCCATCACTTTCTTGGTATAGAATGGTTCAAAAATGCGTAACATATCCTCTTTTGAAATGCCGACTCCGTTATCCTGTACCGTCAGGACAACATAGTCACCCTCGTTAACCTTCTCATAGCCTTTTACCGGCTTATCAAGATACCGGTTTTCAGTGGCTACAATAATTTTTCCGCCCTCAGGCATTGCCTCGGCCGCGTTGGAAACCAGATTCATCACCACTTTTGACAGATGCACCGGCGAGCTGATAGTATTCAGCGAGTCCGAAGCAAGGCTGATTTCGAATTCAACGCCGGGATGAAAATATCTCAGCTTTTCATGCTGCTGGCTGCCGAGGTATTCCGTTATAACCGTATTCAAAGATACTGCCTCCGATACTCTGACTCCCCGCCGCGCCAGCGTCAGCATATCGTTCACGATATTCGCCGCTTTTTCTCCTGCTGATTTTATTGATAACAGCGGCTGTTTTATCGGACTGTCATCAGGCATATTCAATAGCAGCAGGTCGGGGTACCCGACCATTGCGCTTAAAATATTGTTCAGGTCATGGGCAACACCGCCGGCAAGAATACCGATAGCTTCCATCTTCTGGCTCTGACGAATCTGCTCTTCCATCTTTTTGCGCTCGGTAATATCATGAATGGTAGAGGTAAAGTATAGCTTGTCATCAATTTTATAGGTGATGACTGATACTTCAGTCA
>JAPLIX010000098.1 GCA_026388865.1 Pseudomonadota bacterium
GTGCATACCGCGCTGGATAAAGTACTGCGCGAGGCGCAGGGCATCAGCAAGGGTTGCGCCCGGATGAGCGCTGATAAAATAATTCACCAAATAGCATTTCTTTTCCCGCCCCCGGTTGAGGCTCTCCATTTTCTTGACAAACTTCTCATATTCCCGCGCCGGCGGCTTGTTCATAAGCGCAAGCACCCGGTCAACGCTATGTTCCGGGGCCACCTTCATCTGTCCGCTGATGTGCCGGCTGCACAGCTCTTCAAGATATTCTGTTGCCCCCTCATCGGTCAGCAGGTCATAGCGCAAACCGCTGCCGATAAACGCGTGGTTGATGCCGGGAAGCTCGCGGATGCTTCGCAGCAGCTCAATACTTTTATTATAATTACGCTTTAAGTTTTTACATATCGCCGGGGTGAGGCAGCTTTTGTTTTCACAGGCACCTTTTTCCTGCCACCGGCGGCAGGAAGCAGCGTAGAGATTGGCAGTCGGGCCGCCGATATCAGTAATCGTTCCCCTGAAGTCATCCCGCTCGGAAAGCAGCCGGGCCTCTCTCACAAGTGATTCCCTGCTTCTGCTCTGCACTATCCTTCCCTGGTGAAGGCTGAGCGAGCAGAAGCTGCATTCGCCGCAGCATCCCCGGTGGGCAATGAGCGAGAACCTGACCGTCTCCAACGCCTTTACCCCTCCCTGCGAGGAGTAGGCCGGATGTGAATCGCGCAGGTAGGGCAGCTCATAAATGGTATCGAGTTCCTCCGTGCTTACCGGAAGGGGCGGCGGGAAGTGAATCACGCAGCGGTCGCCATGGCGCTGAACAATGGGCTTTGCGCTGAAAGGGTTCTGCTGGACATAGATGGCGCGGACAGCCTCATTGAATTTATCCGGCTTCTCCTTTACCTCCTCATACGAGGGGATGGCAATGGAGCCCGGCAAAAACCTGCTATCTTTGCGAATGACCACGGTTCCGCGAATAGTATCTAATGATTCAATCCGCGCGCCGGCACCCAACTTTCGGGCAATTTCTAGTACCTGCGTTTCCCCCATCCCGTAAACAAGCATATCTCCCCGTGCGTCCACAAGGATTGAGCGGCGCACTGCATTATCCCAGTAATCATAGTGGGCAAGCCGGCGCATGCTCGCCTCAATTCCTCCAAGGACAATCGGCACATCTTTGTATGCTTCCCTGACCCGGTTTGCATAAACAATAACTGCCCGGTCCGGCCGCAGGCCGGTTGTTCCTCCAGGAGAATAGTCATCTTTTTTGCGCGGCCGTTTATTGGCAGTATAGTTTGCCACCATGGAATCTGTATTCCCGGAGGTAATGCCAAAAAACAACCGGGGCCTACCAAGAATGCGGAACGACTCTGTCTTCCTCCAGTCAGGCTGAGCGATTATTCCCACCCGGAAACCATGGTGTTCCAGAACCCGGCCAATTACTGCTGCACCAAAGGAGGGGTGATCCACATAAGCATCATTAATTTTGTTCTGTTTTTTTCCTGCAGGGGCCGGTGAGCGCAACACCAACCTTGCTAAAATTCTTTAAAAAATAAAACGCTGGTTTTATAGCTGAGCGTAAAAAGACAGAAGCCAGAACATGACTTCTGCCTTTTTGTATCTGCCCATGCTATGTTTTTATGAGCTTGCTGACCGCGTTTATCTTGGCTTGGAGATTGGTGATAAAGGGATTGCGGTGCAGGATATGATGCTCTTTTGTGTCATACTCCTCGGCAACCATGGCATTGACCACGCGCTCTGCATCACCGCTGAACCGGTCAATGTAGCACTCAATTTTTGCGCGGTATGCTGCGGCAGCATCACGTGACGCGTCGAGGTAGCGGGCAATCTGCGCTTTTCCCGCAGGGATTCCCACGTGGGCAATACACAGGGCTTCGGCATTGATGGCGGCCAGCTTTTCTATTGAGGCGGTATAGTCCTCATAACTTGCAAGGAACACGCTGTGAATGAAATCCTCCTCCGGCACCCCTGCTGCTTCGCCTGCCACCAGCACCTCTGAATCCGTAAAAAAGTAGCTCAGGCAGTCCCGGGTGTGGCCCGGGGTTGCAAAAACTTCGAAGAATTTCCCCGCAGGCCATTCAACCCGGTCGCCATCCTGCAGCTGCAGGTCAACGCTGATGCCCGCAAATGAGGTGTCTTCGCCTGCAAGCTCACGTGCCATCTTCTCTTCATACTCGGCATTGAAGCGCCTGATGAGCTGTATGGCGCTTTCTTTCTGCAGCACCTCCGCGGCCCGCGCGCTTGCGGCGAGCCGGGCATGGGGAAACTTTCTCAGCAGATAGGGTGCTGCGCCGCAGTGGTCAAAGTGCGAGTGGGTCAAAAGTATCAGCAGCGGACGGATTTTACCTCTCACAACCGGTGAGAGCTTCCGGCAGTATAGAGGGCCGAAAGCTGACACCCC
>JAPLIX010000372.1 GCA_026388865.1 Pseudomonadota bacterium
AACACCGTGATCGCCCCGGCGATGAAGAACGCCGGGAGCAGGCACAGCACCACGTGTTCGCGGGCGTACCACTTGGTCAGCGAGAACGCCTCGGTAACGGCGTTGTCGAAACGCGGCTCGCCGACCGGCAGAAAGTACGCCGCAATCACCAGGCCGGCATAATACTCGGAGAGGGTCGCATAGGTTACTTCATTGTCGGCATCAAGCCTGTAAAAGCCCATGTATCGTGATGTCCCGATAGAGGGCATAAAAAAGCCACCATAAAAGATGATCTGCCGGATAATGGTATCATCGGTTTTGTAGTAAAAAAGATTGCCGTCAGTGCCGGAATTGACATGTTGAAAAACCGTCGGGCCGGCGTTGATCTTCAAGCCCCTGATAATAGGCTTCCAGTCGGGCAGCTCTTCCGTGTAGGGCGCCTGGTCATAGGTGGTCTTCCCGGCGTTCAGCAGTTCTTCAACCGCAACATAGCGGAACATGTCATACATGATCATGTCCATCAGTGTTGCATAGATTTTAAATGAATCCAGGCTCTCATGCTCAAAGCTGCTGAGATTATCCATCACGCCCTGCAGATCGTCGTGGACGGAAACCGTCACGGTAAAGCCCGGAAATCCCGGAAAATCATGCCAGCTGAGCTGGTCTTTCGAGCTCACGGGGCCGGCAATTTCGAAGTCATACATGGTATAGCGGTTGGCGCCGTCTTGCTGCCGCTCCTGATTATAAAAAGCCCGGTAGCCGCTGACCGACTTGGTTGTGCCTATGGCATTGCCGCTGTACGTAACGGTCGTGATCTTAAAGTTCCGGACGCCCTGCGCCGGACAGATGCCGGGAACAGCGATCGTTATGCTGATTGCCAGAACCATGAGAATCATCCTGCGAAAGTTCTGCTGCATGGTATCCTCCTTTATGCGGTTAAGAGGTTAAAGATTGAATGTGGATGGTTATTTGGATTCCATCAACGTAACGTTTCCATCATCCAGATCATGCTTTGCAGCCACGATCTTCACCTTTGCTTCGCCAACCAGCTTCTTCATAACCGGCGACTGCTTCACGATATTTGCCGCAACCAGTTTAATATTGTCATTGATAGCTGTTTCCACCAGTTCCGCTTTGTCTTTCCCCTTATATTCTTTCTTCGCCAGTTTCACAGCCGGGGAAATATTCTTGATAATAGCGCCTATATTTCCTTCCGGTTCCCTTTTGGCATCGACTGCAGCGGTCACGGCGCCGCATCGTTCATGCCCGAGTACCATGACGAGGGGAGACCCGAGGTGTTCGGCGGCATATTCAATACTTCCAAGAACGACCGGATCGGGGACATTACCGGCAACCCTGACAACAAATATCTCACCGAGCCCCTTATCGAAGATGATCTCAGGTGGAACTCTGGAATCGGAACAGGAGAGGATAATCGCGTACGGCTTCTGACTCTTGGATAGCTTTTCACGAGTAGCCCCATTGCTCTCACCACATGCATTCATCTTGCTTTCAACATAGCGTTTGTTGCCATCCAGGAGCTTTTGAAGAGCCTCGTCAGCAGTGACACCCGACCCACCACCTGAAGCGCTGGCCGAGGCAACCCAAAGCGACATGACTCCAAGAGTAAAAAGCTTGCAAATTAGTGATTTGTTTACTTTCATAAAACTCCTCCATCCTGATAGAATTTTTAAAGCACATTAGCCCTTACTCACTGTTGCGTCAATTCGAATTCACCCAGCAGGGTGTAAAACGCATCTTACCAGCACTCTACTCCGGAAGAAATGGGGAAATATCAGCGCCGCTTTGAGCGGCTCACAGACCAAGCCTCCGGCTCTGCCGGAGGTACAGGACTGAAATATTATACTGCTAATACATCATGTTAGTTATGTCCATAGCTTCAATAATATTGACATTAAATGGGTTGCATCATAAAACCATAATAAATATTACAGTAACATAAAAGATACTGTTAGGATCAAAAGGTGTGAAGAAGGAGTTGCAAGGCATGCTTGACGGAGATCGCCCCCGCACCATTCGTGACGGTTGCATATCCATCACACTGAGGCTGTTGGTGGTCGCGCAGAGGCTTTCGAACTCGAATTCTACAATATACCACAGAACAGATCCCCACACGCCGGTGCCGGCGACTGTCTTCGGGACTCGGATTGAGATGTTCAAAAATCTATCTGCAGGAGATTTCCCATGAAAGAGCTTTTTGGATGGACAGGAAAAATGTTACGGATAAATCTGGGCAATCATTCCGCAGCCGAACTGTCAAGCATGACGTATGCCTCCCGCTTTATCGGCGGCCGCGGCCTCGCAAGCCGCATGTACTGGGATGAGCTGAATCCCCCGGTCAGCGCTTTTGATCCCGGCAATCATCTTTATTTCATGACCGGCCCGCTGTGCGGCACACAGGCTCCTGCCGCCTCGCGGTGGATTGTGCTTGGGAAATCACCTATGGCCGTGCCCGAACAGTATGCCTCGGCCAATCTTGGCGGAAGCTTCGGCGCCGTGCTCAAATGGGCAGGCCTTGACGGCCTTGATATTTATGGAGCCTCACTGAAACCCGTATTTCTTGTAATTGAGCAGGACGGAACATGCCGGTTTGAAGATGCCGGCAGACTCTGGGGCAAAGACTGCTTTGATACCATTGCAGCCCTTGAAAAACAGTATGGTGATACTGCCCGTGTTGCTGCCATCAGCAGAGCAGGGGAGATGAAGGTCAGATTTGCAAATATTATAGGTTCAGACGGAGTATCAGCCACCAAAGGTTTTGGTGCGGTTATGGGTTCAAAAAACTTGAAGGCTATAGTGGTTCGGGCAGAAAAAGCGCCCCTGCGCGCTGCCCGGCCAGAAGCATTTAAACAGGTGCGTAAGGATATAACAGCTTTGTGGAGCGGCGAAGGATCCGGGCGGTTCTGGAACGAGCTGAACCTTGAAGACATTGAAAAGAAAAAAGATATTCCCTGCTACGCATGTCCCGGCATTTGCCGCCGGGGCTTGTATGAAAGCAAGGGCGGCGAGCACGGCATTCGAAAGCCGTGTGTCTCGGCGTATTTTTACTACAAGGAGGAAATGGCAAAAACCGGCAGAATGGCAGAAACAACCTTTCATGCCACACAGGTTGCAAACAGGCATGGGCTGTGCGTGCTTGATCTGCGCTTTATGCTTTCCTGGCTCCCCGAAGCAATCAGACTTGGACGTGTCGACCCGAAGGCAACAGGATTAGAACTTGATCTGCTGGGAACCCCCGAATGGATAGAAAACCTTGCTGCGCTTATCATCAGCCGCAAGGGAGTCGGCGACTTGCTGGCAGAAGGCAGCCGCCGGGCAACAAAAGAGCTTGGCGTAGAAAAGCTGTTAGACGGACTGGTAACAAAAACCGGTTTTGATGCTGATTATTACAATCCCCGCCTTTTTATATTAAATGCGCCCATATATGCCACCGAGCCTGTTTACCCCATAACACAGCTTCACCGGGTAAGCTTTCCCATGGTCAAATGGATGGTATGGATGGGAACAGAAGGAATGATGGGCTTTTTAACAACCGAAAAGCTTCGCAACATGGCGAAAATATTCTGGGGAAATGAACGCGCGGCAGAATTTGACTCACCTGATTACAAGGGAGCTGCTGCCGTGCTGATGCAGAACCGCGCATATGCAATTGAAAACATGGTTTTCTGCGACTGGTTCTGGCCGATTGATTTTACCGCCAACACGGAAACAGGGGTCGGCGATCCGGAGCTTGAAGCCCGGCTTTTTTCTGCGGTGACAGGTCTGGACATGGATGAACGAGCTTTCCTCCGGTCAGGCGAGCGGTGCGCAAACCTGTGCCGTGCACTATACCTGCGTGAGGGCCGGCGCGGCCGTGCCGATGATGTTCTTGAGGAATTTAATTTTACCAGCCCCCTGCATGAACAGGACCCGCCCGTCGGGCTGTTCAATGCTGATCTTGTCCTTCCCGGGGAAAATGGTGGGCTTTTCAGCCGTAAGGGTGAAACGGTAAGCAGAGAAACGTTCAAAAAAGTAATGGATGATTATTACGCGGCCCGTGGCTGGGATGTGGAAACAGGACTTCCCACCCGAAAAAAACTTATAGACCTTGATCTTGAAGATATAGTGCCGGCATTAGCAACAAGCGGATTAATAAAGTAGCATCCTATTGATAGATAAGGGTCAATGGTAGCCTTGGAAAGTTTTTCGAAGTGGCGATGGGGACTACATTATGATTGGTATGAAAAGTTTTTTCATTAATCACTATATATATTGTGGCGTGTTGTAATGAGAAAAACGCAGACTTCGTGCCATATATTGAGGTGAGCTTACCCGCTGAAAAGTGTGGACTTTGTGTCATTCGCGAGGGTAGTTAGTCAGCCGAAATGCAGTATGGACTTCATCTGGTAATCAGCTATTGTCCGATGAAGTTAAAATCCTATTTCAAAAACCACCAGTTCAAATCCAGTTTTTTTTACATCTTAATGCTGCCCGCTGATAGCTATTACCTGCGCCCGGCCAGGTACGCTTCGCGGGCCGCGTAATACTGTTTCCCTGCTTCACGGATACGCTCCCGGATGGGCAACTCATAGGGGCAGCGTTTTTCACACTCGCCGCAGTCGATGCAGTCGGGGATCTTCTGCATGAATTTATCCCATTCGCCTTTGAATATGCGTTCAGGGTCAAAGCGATTGAGCGCCACCGGGGTGTACATGATGGCTGATATCAGGATCTGCTGCGGGCAGGGCTGGCAATAGTTGCACATCCGGCAGAATCCGCTGCCAAGCTCTTCACGGATGCGCTCCATGTCCTTCAGCTCCTCCGCGGTAAGCGGTTCAGCTGCCTCAACGATCCGTATCACCTCTGCCATTTCTCCCGGCCTGGCAATGCCGATAAGCGTCAGAACATCCGTGAACTGCTGCAGGTATTTAAAGGCAAGCGCTGGTTTTTCAAGCATGCCGCCGGCCATGGGTTTCATTATGATAATACCGATGTCGCGCTGGCGCGCCAGCGGTATGAGCTCTTCTGCTGCCTCGGTGTTGACAAAGTTAAGCCCTACCATAACGGTTTCAAAGCAGCCAGTTAGAAGCGCTTCTTTTGCCACTGACAGGCGGTGCGAGGTGATGCCGATGTGCCGCACTTTTCCGGCGTCGCAGGCCTTGCGCACGACCTCGTAGGGCCCTCCGGGGGCCAACACTGCCTGCAGGTTTTCTTCAGAGCTTACATTGTGAAACTGATACAGGTCAACATAGTCGGTCCGCAGGTTTTTCAGGCTGGTCTCAAGATCAGCCGCAACCGCCTCCCCGGTGCGCGAGGCTGACTTGGTAGCAAGCACCAGATCCTCTCTACGGCCGGCGATGGCTTTCCCGATGCGCTCTTCGCTGCAGGTGTACATGCGCGAGGTGTCTATAAATTTTATTCCCAGGTCAAGACTTTCCTGCACAATACGGATTGCTATTTCCTCGGGCGGTGTCTGAATGGGTATGCCGCCAAAACCTATTTTAGTAACCTTTAAACCGGTCTTACCCAGCCGGATTTTTTCCATGAAGTAGGTCTCCTAATATAATGAGCGGATCTGCGCCGCAGCTCATCATTGTTTTCTATGGTGGCGATGTAAGCGGGGCACTTTGAGCACTCGACCCCACAATAGCCAAGCATGTATTTCATACGTACAACCCTTTCTGGTATGGTGAGTATTGGGTTAAAACCCCGGACGCGGCGTCAGGGAGACCGATAGAACCCAGCTCACAAGGCTGATGAGAATCGATCCTAAAATTCCTCCCCCCAAACCGCTGATATAAAACCCCGGCACAATAAACGAAACCAGCCCCAGCAGCAGTCCGTTCAGAATCAGCAGAAAGAAACCAAAGGTTACCACGGTCAGGGGCAGCGTCAGGAAAATAAGTATGGGCCGGATTACAGCATTAATTATTCCGAGGATAAAAGACGCGACAAGAGCTGCAGCAAAACCATCCACCCACATGATCCCCGGGAAGAGATACGCGATGATCATCATAGCAACCATATTGATTATAACACGGGCTATAAACATAACAGACATACCCTCTTTGTATGTTTCACTGGGTTAATGTGTTGGCTTCTCTGCATCAGGCCGCGGAAAAGCCGGGGAGCGCGGTCAATGCATTATTCCCAGGGGCAGTTCCATGAATCAGGATTTACGCCGGGAGCTGTCCACAGGGCACGCTTGATTCCCTTAACCATGTTAAAATACTGCATCATTTCAGGAACGATTTTGGTAACGATGAGAAAGTCCGGAATTGCTGTCTGACCAAAATCAGCCAACTGCCTCTCCACGTGCAGCAGGTCGCACCCGCGCTGCCACTCTTCATCACCTTTATGAAAAACCTGCGCGTTTCCCCACATCCGCAGGCCGCGGGTTGATTTGTAGCCGAAGTAGGGAGAGATCAGGCCCACGCTGCAGCGCGCGTTGCGCTCAATAAACATCTTTTTCCACTCTATAACCTTATTCTTTTCACCTGCGTGATAGAACGTATGGCTCATGCCTTCGGACACCACATAAAGGGTTGCTCCATCATTGCGATATTCAACCGGGATGGCCCGGGGCACATTATTATAGTCCAGGGCGAGAGTACAGATATTATTTATTTCAAGATACTCGACAATTTCCCGGTAGAGCTCTTCCTGGGTGAGTGTTTTTTTCGCCGCAGCTTTTTTTTCAGGTTCTGCCATGCTCTTCTCCAATGCTTCTCTTGTTGACGGTTCCCAGTCTGCCTGGTCAGGATTGATCCCTGTGCATATTAACTGCATATATAATTTATACTGGCAGTGAGGGGGAGTCAAGGAGATAGTTCGTAACACGTGACTCGTGACCAGCCTGCCCGCCGTAGTCCCGAATCCGGGACGAAGGCGGGTGGAAGGTGAAAGGTGAAAGGTGAAATGCTGGTCACTGGGCTGCGCGGCGATGAAAGAGCCTTGTCAGGGCATGGCAGAAAGAATTAATCAATGACCTGTTGTAATGGCAAAAGCGTGTGTGATATGTAAAACCTAACCCGAGCGATTTTACAGCACAAAAAAAATCCTCTGAGTGAAAGCGTTGTGATATTATTGGGTTGCAGAAAACAATAATAGAAAAACAGCAATTCACTCAGAGGGTAAAATTGATGAAACACAAAAGCACAGGCAAACAGATCACCGCAGTAGAGACCACCACCGATAAAATAACCGGGCGAGGTGGTATAACATTCATACTGAGATATTTAGAAAAGATCAAGCTGTTTCATCTTATGGATAGGCTGCTTGGGGATGT
>JAPLIX010000308.1 GCA_026388865.1 Pseudomonadota bacterium
GATTTTTTTTAAGTCGGGTTTCCCATCACAGGTCTCACAGGGCGTGAGCTTTATGTCGAGGTCGTCAATCGGCGCATCGCCGATCTGCGGGTTTAACACGACCTCGCCGGTTGACCGGTGATACCAGTAATACGGCAGATGCGGTTTCCCCTCCTGCGGGCGGACATGGCAGGTCTTGCAGCCGAAATACAAATTATGCATGTTGAGGAATGCCCTGGTGTTCTCCGCTTTCCCGTGGGGCAAATCCCCGTGGCACTTGATGCAGGCTGATGTGGTTTCCGGGCCCACCTTCAGCTCAATGCGGTGATAATGCTTTTTAATCTTTTTTTCCTCAATAAACCGGTAGCCGCGGTACATCTGCTTGCCCTCGGCAGCTTCCAGCACTACTTCTTCAAAGAACTTCGGTTCTTCCTGCACCTCGACTTCCTGTTTCGGTTCGGTAGTCACAATCTGGTAGCCCATGATGAACGCAGAGTGGTAAATCACGCGGCTGATGACCACCGTGGCCGCGATAATTGCAATTATATATATTCCCATGAAGGCCTTCTCGACGGTCTTCGCTAACAAGCCCGTCTTAAAGCTCTCTTTGAGCGCGTTGGGCCGCACCCGATCCTGCAGGCCCGCGTCCTGCATCGCCCGCACATAGTCTTCATAGTGATACTCAACCATCTCCCGCTCGTTAATCAGGCCGTTCAGCCACGCTGCGCCCATGGGGAAAACCGCCGGCGCCAAATGCACGTTGTACAGGTGCCAGATGAAGATAACAATAGAGGCAAGAAATGCCTCGTCACTGTGTGCGATATAGGCAAAGTTCAGAACATTGCCGGAGAAAAACTGGGTGACATATTCCTTGTACCACAAAAAATAGCCGGATATGCCGATAACCGGAATACCCCAGAACACTGCCAGGTAGCCGAACTTCTCCTTCAGCCCGTGAAACACCAGCGACGGCCGCTCGTTGGTGATAAACAGGAAATATTTGAGAACGTTGAAAAGCTCTTTGATGTCCGTCAAGTTTGGAACCATGGGCATCTCCGCAAACGCGCCCAAAAAGGTCCACAGGGTGAGCCTTCCCTGTTCCTTGAGGGGAACAATATAGTAACGGTAGAAGGCGACCAGCACGTACAGCGTGTGGTATATGAAGGTTGCGGTCATAACCACGGCACTTATGCGGTGGATTATGGGTGCGTAGGTAATACCGCCCACCAGGGCGTAGATCTTTGGCCCCCACCACGTTGAGTGGAATTTCAGCGGCAGGCCGGTAGTTGCAAGCAGGGTAAAGGAAACAAACAGCAGGACATGCTGGATGCGCTGGTTTAACGTGAGCCGGTGAAAATAGAGCTTTCCGTTTTTTTCAAGTATCTGTATCGTTCTCATCGTCTTCCTTTTTTCTTTTTTTGATCAAAACCGCGTTGGGGAAAATATTGCGCAGCATATCAAGCACGGTAAACAGCATCAGGGGAATAAAGCTGCCGAGCGTGAGCAGCACGAAAAAGACCACCGCGTAAAACTCGACCGGGTTCTTATGCGGCGCGACAATCACGTGCGCCTTGTAGCCCGCGAGGTTCAGCGCCGCCTTGGGGTGGCACTCAACAGCGGAGCAGGTTTTATAGATATTGTCTTTATATGCCGCAGACTCCGGGTCCTTGAAGTTGTGTATCGAATGGATGGATTCGCCAGGCACCACGTGGCAGTCATTGCAGTCCGCCGCCAGCTCATTGCCAAGAGAGACGGCCTTGCCATGATAGGTTTCCAGATAGGAGCCGATGACATTTTCCAGGTTGTGCCGCTTCATCATGGCAGTATTAGCATGGCACTCCGAGCACATCTCCAACAGCTCTTTCGGGCTGCGCTGCTTCTGCATCCGCGAGGTAAAGTGGTTGTAGAACTTGCGCA
>JAPLIX010000387.1 GCA_026388865.1 Pseudomonadota bacterium
AAAAGATTGCTGCCGTGCTGGTATCCGGTCTCGTCGTACTGCTGGCCGGCGGGCTCCTGATAACGAATATTCTGCAAACCAATGCCCGCATTACGGAGCTGGATGCACAGCTGGCTGAATTAAAAGTGGCGGCGCGGGCGGTAGAGGCACTGCAGAAGGAAATTGAGCAAACAGAAAAATACGATGCCGAGATAAAACAGATAAAGGATGCGGATGTATCAAAGCTGAAGATTCTGGAAGAGCTCACCAGGCTTATTCCGGATGACAGCTGGCTTACTGATTTTGAATTTAACGGGGACGAAAAAAAGATTATTCTCTCAGGGTATTCTACCTCGGCTTCTAAACTGATCCCCATTCTTGAAGATTCAAAGCTGTTTGAAAAGGTAAAATTCACCTCGCCTATCACCAAGGGCGGCGGGGTAAAAGAAAATTTTAAAATTGAGCTGACGCCGGAAACGGCTAAAAAATGAGAGGGACCAGAACATGCCGTTAAAGATTTCTACTCGGGACAGACGGTTTCTTCTAGCCGGTGCCGTGGCCGTGGGCCTCTTTGTGCTGATTAAATTCATCTTCTTTCCGGCCGTTGATAAATTCTCCAGCCAGAAAGAAGATCTGGCGTTCAAGGAAGCGGCGGTTGAAAAATATACCCGCATCATCGGCAAGCAGGACGAGCTGCAAAAAAAGCTCAAGCTCCTGAAAAAAGATGATGTGAAGATAAGTAACAGCCTGCTGAAGGGGGAAACCCCGTCTCTGTCTGCTGCGGATATTCAGAAAAGCATAGACCGGATTGCCACCAGCAGCACGATTGAGATTCAGAGCGTTAAGGTTATGGACTCGGGCAAGCAAGCCGACCTGGTCACCGTTCCCATCCAAGTGCGCTTTACCACTGATCTGAGCCGGATGAAAAACTTTGTCTACAGTATTGAAACCGGCCAAAAACTCTTGACAATTCCAAATCTTAAAATTAGTGTAAGGAATCGCAGAGAGCCCCGGGAGGTTATTGTTACCGCCGTGGTCTGCGGTTTCATGAAGAAGGAAGAAAAAGGTTAAATGCCGATATGATGCCACATCATCCAGTGCTGACCGCCACCCTGCTGCGCTCAGTAAAAAATCATTTCTGGGTCGCCGGGTTATGGCTGCTTGTTTTTTGCATCAGCTGTGCCGGCACGCCGGCAGCAAAAACACCTGCTGCACCCGCTCCCCGGCCGCAGCGCAGCGCTGAAAAACCGGGCACCCCGGCCGCCCCGCAGTCTGAGTCTATTGTTGAAGCCGGCGAGACGCAGCCGGTCGAGACGTCGCGCACTACCCCGCTGCAGCGACAGGCGCTGCAGAAGCTGCGCACGACGTCTTCACAAAAAATACCTGCCGCGGAACCCGGGGGGAAACAAAAAATAGCCCTGGACTTTGATGACGCGGATATTTACGAAGTGATAAATGCCCTCTCTGATGTCCTCAATATAAATTATGTCATAGACCCGGCAGTGCGCGGCAAGGTCAATATCCATACCAGCGGCGAAATAGACAAGAGCCAGCTGATGCCCATCATGGAAACGATCTTCAAGATCAACAACATTGCTGCCGTCAAAACCGGCACTATCTACAAAATCGTTCCCATCAAGGAGGCAAAATCATCGGTTCCCGAGGTGGGCTTCGGAACCGCGCTTGAATCCATGCCATCCGCCGACCGGGTTATTATTCAGATTGTCCCGCTGCGCTTCATTCCTTCAGCAGAAGCGATAAAAGTTATGAAGCCCTTCATCAGCCCGGGAGGCGATATCCAGGAATACAGCAAAGGTAACATCCTCATCATGGTCGACACCTCGGCAAACGTAAAAAAGCTGTTGAGCTTTATTGATGTGATGGATGTTGATGCCTTCGAGCAGATGCAGGTGCGGTTTTTCAAGATTAAAAACGCCGACGTGAAGGACATGGCAAAGGAGCTTGAAGGCCTGTTCACCTCTATTGGGTTTGCCAAATCAACAGAAAAGGGGATTGGTGTCTCCTTCATCCCCATCGAGCGGGCCGGCTACATTCTGGCCGTGAGCTCCATACCCGGGGTCATGGAAAAAGTTGAGCACTGGGTTTCGATGCTCGATGCAGTTGAGGCCGGCAATGAAGAGCAGGTCTTTGTCTATTTTCTGGAGAATGCCAAGGCCGCTGATATCGCCGATGTGCTGGGCAACCTGTATGGCGAGGGAGCGGGCGGGAAATCCTCCTCAACAACTCCGAAGACAAAAAAGGACACAACCTCCCGCAGCAGCCAGTCAATGTCCGGCAGGAACAGAACTTCCCGGGACCAGCAGCAGCAGCGCTCTTCCTCAAGAAAGGAGACCGGTACCGGCGGCGGGGTTACCGGGGTTACCGGGATGCTCCAGTCTGAGATCAAAATAGTAACTGATGAGACCACCAACTCGCTCATCGTCCGCGCCATCCCGGTAGATTACGCGGTCATCAAGGAAACGATTCAAAAGCTCGATGTGGTCCCCAAACAGGTGCTCATTGAAGTGCTCATTGCCGAAGTAAATATGAAGGGAGACACGGAATTCGGCGTGGAGTGGGCGCTCAGAAACCCTAACACCCACCTTGGCGGGTACAAGGGCGAAAGCCGGACCGAGACGACCTACGGGCTTGGCGGCATCGGGACCGACCTGGGAACCGCGCTCAATAAGGGGTTCAGCTACCGCTTTGGTTCAGACCGGCTGCAGGCGTTTCTCGTCGCCCAGGCAAGCCAGAACAAGCTCAATATTCTTTCCTGTCCGCAGATTCTGGCTGCCGACAATAAGGAGGCACGCATCGAAGTGGGTGAAGAAGTGCCCATTGTCACCAGCGAGTATATTCCGCTGTCCACCCAGAACGTCGTCGACCAGACTTCCCGCTCCATCGAGTACCGCAATACCGGCGTGATTCTCACCGTCACGCCGCGCATTAACGACAAGGGCCTGGTGTCAATGGATATCGAACAGGAAGTGAGCAAGGCTCAGCCCGTCGTGACCGGCGGCATACAGTCCCCGACCATAACCAACCGCAAGGCACAGACCTCGCTCGTGGTGCAGAACGGGACCACTATTGTTATCGGCGGTCTCATCGGGCAGGAAACATCCAAGACTGTGGCCGGCATACCGTTTCTTTCAGGCATCCCGCTGCTGGGCTACTTTTTCAGTGACACAAAAAGTTCCAAAAACAAAACCGAACTCATCATGATCATAACGCCGCACGTGGTCACCAATATCAATGAAGCTGAAATCATCTCCCAGGACTTCAGGAACAAGGTGGGCCAGATTAAAAAGCTCATCCGGAAAAGTGACGAGAAGTGGCTGAAGGCATACCGGATTGAAAACGGAGAAGCTCCTCCGGCAGAGAAAGAGAAAGATTGAGGTCCCTGGCTTGTCACGCCGGAGATCGCGAGTTCATGCCTCGTCGTCCCCGTCACTACTGATGCGGGTTTGGCCTATATGGTCAAGCCCGCGTTTTCATTTAGTCGCGTATAGTGCACGTCCCGTTGCGCCATCATCAAGCAAGTCAACCGCCTTTTTAGTACCTTCAGGGGCAGGTGTCCGTAAATATCAACGGTTACCTTGATGCTGTGCTGCCCTGGTTGGTTGCGTATATACGCAAGCGACACGCCTGTCTGTATGAGCAGGCTTGCATAGGTGTGCCGAGGCACGGGGGATGTATTTTTCTTAGTTTTGCCTTTCCCCGTGCTTTGTTAAATACCCGGTCGCGCCAGTTGCAGGAATCAAGACTGGTGCCGAACTCAGAAATAAACACCCACTCCGGAACCTCTCTCCCGCCTTTCTTCAGCATCTCGACCTTTCTCTGCAGGCGACGCTCCCGAAGCACATCCGTAAGCTGACCGGACAACCTTTTTCATAGAAGACCCC
>JAPLIX010000551.1:0-5027 GCA_026388865.1 Pseudomonadota bacterium
ATGGAATTCTTGACGATGTTAAAATATTGTGTTACAACTATAAATAAAATCCGGGTGTAATGGAGTTGCTTCATATTTTAATAAAGAATACAAAATAAAGGTGAAATTAAATAACTCTGGAAATAACAGGAGGACGATGGGTGAAAAATAAACAATATAGCCTTTCACGATCATATAAAATAATTTTTTGCCTGTTAGCTATAACAGCGCTTGCTTTTTCAGTCAGCAATGCTCAGCAGTGCCCAGCTGGTCATCCTGTTGATTACGGCAATGGATATTGCTGTTCTTCGAACTATCCATATTGCGGTAGTGATGGCTATTGCTATGACCAGCCCATTGGGACTACTACAATTCCGTCAAACTCAACGACCACCACACCGGGCGGCAGCGTAACAACGACAACTCCTGGAGGCGGTGAAAACAGCACCTATATTGCTGCAATAAACATCACCGGCAGCGGAGAACAGGATGCGCCACAGACCTCCGGTACGCTTCCCGGCACCAGCCCCTCAGAAATAATGCCGCTTAGTGTTTACGAAGGCACTGGCCGGCCCATGCCGTTAATCATCAAGGACAGATTTTTCCCGCCGCTTGATAAAAAGCTGTACGAAAAATCACTGGAAATATTAAAGAAAGAGAGGCTGTCTGCAGGGCCGCAGATTTCAACCTACGCATTAGGGGATGTAAAACAGTTCTGGGTGAAAGATGACAAGGATGTTGTCTGGCGTCAGGTTGCAGCAACCAGTAAAAAAGAAGGGGCACACAGTATTATCTATGTCGATAACAGCCTGAACATGGCAGACGCGGACCTTGACAGCTATGTCACAGAGTTCGAGGAAATGTTCACCATTATTTCAAATAATATAGGCACCTTCAGCGACAGGGACATTTAACTGACGCTGTAGCACAACAATCAGGGCTTCGGAGCAATGAGGCAGATATGATTTACATCCGCGGAAACGCTCCTGCCGGCTGGACTACGCAGCAATATGGTAATTTTGCCGATTCAACGCTCACCACGCTTATACATGAATACCAGCATCTGGTGCATTTCTGCATCCTCTACTGGCAACCGAAGCTGGCCGGAAAAACTGGGAATGAAGATGATACCTGGATAAATGAGATGATGTCCATGGCTTCAGAGACCATGTATTTTCAGAAGAAGCTGCAGGATAATCCTTCCTACACGCATGACGGCATGTTGCCGGGCGGATACCTTGAAGACCGGATCGTGTATTACAATAAGGACACCAACAACAGCATTCGTAACGGTCATGGTCTTGTTTACTGGGTAAATGATAACACGGTATTTTCAAACTACTCGCTGGCGTACATCTTCGGGCAGTATCTCAACCTCCAGTCAAGCATCGGTGATGGGATTTATAAAGAGATACTGAATTACATGGTGGCCAACTCAGTGTATGATTACCAGGCAGTTGCGGGGGTGGCAAAGCAGCGTCTTACCGGGATTGGAAGCTGGGAAGACCTCATTAAAAGCTGGGCAATAGCTAACATGCTCAACCAGGCAAGCGGACTGTATGGGTACACGGGTGCTTTCAGCCTGACTCCCCACGGCCCGACATCCGCAAATGTGACCATCCACAGCGGCGGTGTAGTGTACCGGCTGGTTAACGGCAACTGGAACAGGCCTGCTGATGCCGGGGCAAACATAAAATATTACGGTTTCAGCGCTGGTGATGTACCTTCAACATCAACAGTACCGCCGGGTCAGACGACTACTACGGTGCCGGGCCAGACTACCACCACAACCGCAGGTACGGTAACTACGACTACTACAGCCCCCGGATATACCTGCCCGCCTGATTACCCGGTTGACTGCAATAACGGGTACTGCTGCCCGAGCAATCAGCCGGTTTGCGGTACCGGAGCTAAAGAAGGTCAATGTTTATCAAAAGGGCTGTGCGCCACCTCACTCATGTTTGGTAATAATTCATACGAGGCTGATCTGTTGCGGGCGTTCCGTGACCAGGTCCTTGCGCAGACCGGCAAAGGCACAGAATTGTCAAACCTCTACTATCAGCACACCGCCGAGCTGGTGGTTATTATCTTTGGAGACTCGGAACTGTATAAAGACGTAATTGATGTCACCGGAAGGATGATACCCGTCATTGAATCCGCGCTGCAGGGCTCGGAGATCAGTATAGGGAAAGATATGGCAGCTGTGCGAGAAGATAGCGCGGAAGGCAAGCCCGGATCTCAGAGAAGCAGTCGAGAAGATTAGAAATGATTTTAATAATGGACAACTGCTGCGTGAACTTGGGATTAAACATTAAATGGTAAAACAATAGTTGATGGGGAACGCAATAGAGCCATGGCAGTAATTAAGCAACGGCAGGCAGGACTTACTAATGGTGTTTTGTTCCGGGATATTGGATTGAAGCAGTAGGCAGATGTTTTATAAAGGATGTAAAGGCAGAAGTCCTCTGAAAGTATAATAAATTTCTAATAAAAAAGGCGGTGTCATGCAACGACACCGCCTTTTTTATAAATAATGGTTTTCGTTTACAGAATTATTGATATGTCGGACACGGGCTTGGTGAGCAGGTCTGTGCCGGGCCGAGCATGTCTATAATTTCATCCTCGGAATAGGTTATAACCTTCGGTGCTTCGTATTCTTTTTTCATATGGTCAATCCTCCTCAAAGTTTATATCAATAGTTTTATTTAATTATTTACCAAATATCCCAAAAATCCACCTCGGCGTTGCACTTACCGGCCCATGCATTGTTGAGTTGCCGTTGAGGTCTAAATCTTCCAGCTTGTAAAAGTAGGTCTTTCTGTTCTGCACTTTTTCATCAACAAAAGTATATGGAGCACTTTGCGAGGCGGAACCATTTGCTGGAATTAATGAATAATTTATTTTTACGTATTCTCCATTTTCAGCTACGGCACGGTAAATATTAAAACCAACATTGTCAGTTTCTGATGCTGTTTCCCACTGAAGAATAACTTTTTGGTTTCCTGCTGATGCTGTAAAGGAATATAATTCGATTACGGTAGAACAATTGCCGTGGCAACTCCCAGTCGCACATGTAGCACCCCAAGATTTATTTAAATTGTGCATATCAACCCAGTCACAAGGAAGTGATACAGCAGCAGGAGTAACATAACTTCCTGGCAAATTAGGATTTGGTAGAGTTGGGGGATTTAGATTATGACAGGTCTTGCAAGTGCTTGTTTGGACAAGAGCGTAGCCATTACAATCCAGAACCGTGCTTGTATGGCAGGTGGCACAACTACTATAGCCATTAGCTGCAGCAGCAAATGCCCGATGTTGACCGTGCCATTTAGTTTTAGCAGATGCACCAGCATAGACGAAATTGTCTAACAAGTTCGTCATACTGACATGGCATTGCTGGCAATTAGTATGAGTTGCAGTGCAGTCATATGGTGGGTCCGTGGCTATGAGGTCGTATGCCTGTGAAAGTGAGATAAAAAAGAATAAAGAGCCAATTATTCCTAATACTATTCCAGTTATTTTTTTCATTTTCTCCTCCCTAAGTTGCTTCAATATTATTGGAAATTAATTAACCCAATACAGAACAATACCCCCTGTCTATTATTCTATTATACTATTATTAACTGTATGTTGGGCAAGGGCTTGGTGAACATGTCTGTGCAGGTCCAAGCATCTCTATGATTTCGTCTTCTGAGTAGGTGATTAACGTAGGTGCTTCATATTGTTTTTTGGCTTTCATTATATACCCCCTAGCAAAACGGTAATTTATTGGCAGAAAAATTTTTTAATAAAGTTATTTTATCCCTATAATATATTCTTGTCAACTAATTTCGTTAAAATTAGCATGGCATAATATAAACTAATATTATATTAATATGTAATATTTTTAATAAATTATACCTTTATACTACTTTCTTGAAAAGAAAATTGCATTAATTTTTTCTTAGATAGTTAGTTATACTATATCCTTTAGTAATTTCTTACCATATGAAAGTGTATCAAGATGTTGTGCTGCTGGAAGCGGACTTAATAGTGCAGCCTTTGCTCCATGAATATGCAATACTTTAGATGAGCCGTTACTTTTAGATACAACCAAATCCGGCTTCAATCTTAAAAAACAAAGTTGTTTTTAGCAACACTCAAAAGGAAAACAGCTCAATTAAAAAACGACGATAAAAAACTATTTCAATATGTTAAAAAGAATGGATGTTTATCTCTACCCATCCCTATAATTAAAAATTATTTTGAGAAGCTGATTGCAGGATTGCGTGATTAAAAAACTAACAATGAAAGAGAGGGTTACAAGGCAAAACCAGATAAACTGATACGAGCATTAGCACATTACTGATAAAAGAACTTTGATTGATGAAGATTTCAGAGGAGATGATGTTTTAACTTATTATTATTAATGGGGTCACAAAATAGTTTACACTGTTTCGCGATTTGAGATGGTATCTGACGTAGGGTTTATTGTGAAAGATGTAAACTATAAGTCGCTCTCCCTAATATCATACTTATTTCCAAGCAAAAGATTTCTATAATTATGCACATGAAGGATGGAATGCTTTAGACCATAAATTATTTGATGAGTAGTTTTTTTCTTTTACCTCTATATAATATTTTATTAACAAATCAATTATCAATTCTACTAATCTGGATATCTTTGCTGCAATGCAGGCACTCAATGCCATTCCCCATGAACTCATGTCTTCAGGTTCAATGCCAATGAAAATAATCTCCGGGTTAATACCCAGCATCCGCCACTGGTCAAGAGCTTCTATAAATCCTATATCATGCACAGACACGGCCAGAGGAGTTTCAAAATTGATATCATTGTGCGTGAAGCGATAGATAGTGCCAGGTTCACTGCCTGCTTTAACTGCATTGACAACGATTATAGTTTTACAATTCTCTATTTCATTGATAAGCGCAAAGCCCAGAGTGCCTCCGTCAACTATTTTAACCGAGGGAGAGAAAGTATATTGCTGCTGCAGCGCTTCAATAACTCTTACGCCGACGCCTTCATCGCGCAGTAAAATATTACCTAA
>JAPLIX010000551.1:5032-7301 GCA_026388865.1 Pseudomonadota bacterium
TATTACCTAAACCTATTATAGCGATACTGCTGTCGTGTTTCATATTTTTTATTAATATGATACATAATAAGTACTTGTCAATTAGATAGGTCTAGAAAAGTGAAAGGACAAAATAAAAAAATGCTTTGGGGTATCCAAATATGAAGGACAACATTAAATTAGCAGTTACCGGCAAAGGCGGGGTTGGTAAAACAACCATTTCAGCATTGTTGTGCAAAGCCTTAAGCGAGAGGGGGTACACGGTGCTGGCAGTAGATGCTGATCCCAGCGCTAATCTGGCATCAGCCCTCGGCTTCCCTGAGGATATGGTCATTACCCCGCTGGTGGAAATGAAGGAGCTTATCGAGGAGAGAATCGGAGCCGCGCCCGGCAGCATGGGCGGTCTTTTAAAATTAAACCCGCAGGTGGATGACCTTCCGGAAAAACTATGGAAAGAAAACAATGGCATAAAGCTCATGGTGATGGGAACGGTCAAGAAAGGCGGTGGCGGATGCATGTGCCCTGAGAATATCATACTGAAATCGATGATTCAGAATTTGCTTCTGCAGCGCAATGAAGCAGTGATACTGGACATGGAGGCAGGAGTGGAGCACTTGGGCAGGGCTACTGCGCAGGCAGTTGATCAGCTTATTGTTGTTGTTGAGCCGGGCAAGAGAAGTATTGATACGGCATTCAAAATCAGAGAGCTTGCGGAAGATATACAGCTCAACAAAATATCTGTTATAGTTAACAAAGTCAGGGATGATGCGGATATTGATTTCGTACAAAAAAATTGTGCAGGTCTACTTGTGCTTGGGTACCTGCAGTTTGACCAGGGAATTGTGCGGTCTGACATGGAGCGTGTGCCGCCCTGGGAATTGAGCCTTCAATCACTTGCAGCAGTGCGGGAGATAGCCGGAAAACTAATCGGGAGCTGAATTGCTCCTTGAGCTGAAGGATATATTGCCGTGAAAACCGTTATTATTGGCCCGGGAGCCATGGGCTGTTTGTATGCATTTCTGCTCACCAGAGCAGGTTATGAAACGTGGCTGCTGGATTGCCGGGAAGATCGCGCTGAACGGATACGGGCTCAGGGGCTGAAGATTGAGGGGTTGAGCGGTGACTATCAGCTGCCGTTCCCGAGAATAAGCGCTTTCCCGCACGTAATCGCTAAGGCAGACCTGCTGATTCTTTTTGTTAAAGCATATAACACGGCAACAGCCCTTGAAAGCGCGCGGGAGCTTGTTACTGCCAATACTATTATTCTTACGCTGCAAAACGGGATTGGCAATGTGGAGGCCATACGGGAAGCTTATCCGCACCATGCCATTGTTGCCGGAACTACCGCGCAGGGGGCAACGCTGCTTGGCTGCGGACACATCCGGCATGCCGGCATGGGTGAGACCATCATCGGCGGAATTGATGCGAACAGCTTGTTTCACGCAAAGCTGATCAAAGATCTATTTATGAGTGCTTATATCCCAACTGAGATGACTGAGGATGTTAAAGGGATTTTGTGGGGAAAGCTGCTAATTAATTGCGCTATCAATCCCCTCACGGCAATCATGAGGGTACCTAATGGGCAGCTACCAAAAATTCCAGACCTTTGTGAAATAATGAGCAGGGCAGTCGAGGAAGGCGCGGCCATTGCACGGAGCGCCGGTATAACGCTGCCCTACAGTGACCAGGTGGCAAAGGTCATGGAGGTATGTGAGGCAACTGCAGGTAACCGCTCTTCAATGCTGCAGGACATCGAAGCAGGGAGGAAAACGGAGATTAATTATCTTAATGGTGCGCTTGTAAGATACGGTAAAGAAACGGGAGTTGCAGCGCCGGTCAACAGTTTTCTTACTCACCTGGTACAGGCATTGGAAACGGGCAGCAGTGCGGTGCACTGAACACGGTATAAACCCGTTACGCAGCGCTCATTACTTGGCGCTTTTCTTCAGCTCCTGCTCAACCTGCTGAGACAGAGCGTCGATAGAGCGTCCTCTAAAAGCCCTGCCATTAATAAAAACTGACGGGACACCTCTAATGCCCAGTTTCTTGCCGAGGTTCAGATCTTCAGCAATGATTGTTTTCAAGGCGTTATCCTCACGTTCTTTATCAAAGGCTTCCATATTGATGCCGGCCTGCTGCGCGTACTCTTTGATGGTTTGATCATTTAAATTTTTAAAATTCTTGAAATAGAGGCTGCTGAGCTCATGGTATTTATTCTGTTTTGCCGCGGCAAGGGCTGCCATAGCTGCTTTTTCTGCAAACGGGTGCATGCGCAAGGGGAAATGCTTGA
>JAPLIX010000041.1 GCA_026388865.1 Pseudomonadota bacterium
AAAACAACGCTCGTCCGGTGCATTAACCGCATGCATGAGCTCATACCCAATGCCACCGTATCCGGCAGGATGCTGCTGCAGGGGGAAGACATCTACGCGATGAACCCGATCCTCGCGCGGCGCAAAATCGGCATGGTCTTTCAGCGGCCCAATCCATTCCCCACCATGAATATTTACGACAATGTCATCGCCGGATACAAGCTGAACGGGATAAGAATAGATAAAGCCGGGCTTGACGGTATTGTCGAGGAATCCCTGCGCAAAGCTGCTCTGTGGAATGAAGTGAGGGACAACCTGTACAAGAAAGGGACCTTTCTCTCCGGCGGGCAGCAGCAGCGGCTCTGCATTGCCCGGGCCCTTGCCATGAAGCCGGAAATCATGCTGCTCGATGAGCCGACCTCGGCCCTTGACCCGAAATCAACAGCACATATAGAAGAATTAATGATCGAGCTGAAGCAGACCGTAACCATCATTCTGGTCACCCACAATATTGCCCAGGCGGCCCGCACCTCGGATTTCACGGCATTCATATATCTGGGGGAGCTGGTTGAGTTCGGGCCGACGAAAAAACTGTTCACCGTGCCGCAGGATAAACGCACGGAGGAATATTTAACAGGGAAATTTGGATAATCTTAAAACCACAGTCCCGAAAACCTTCGGGAACACTGAGAAATTCTCTGTGGCCTCGGTGGTTAATGCCTGAGAGGAAGCTATGTTACACGAAGAAAAACTGACCGCGTTAAAGAAAGAGCTCATCGAGTTCGCGTCCCTCGTGGAACGCATGATAGAGAAGAGCGTTAATGGCCTCGTGCAGCGGCAGAGAGAGCTGCTTGCGGAAGTAATCAATACTGATGAGCCGAGGGCAAATCTCATGGACATACGGCTGGATGAGCTGTGCACATCGCTCATTGCCCGGTATCAGCCCATGGCAAAGGACCTGCGGACCATTCTGATGGTGTTTAAAATGAATGATGACCTGGAGCGGATGGCTGACCATGCGGTCAACATCTCGGAGAGCGGCCTCTATCTTCTGGAGAGCCCCTCGGTAAAGCCATTAATTGACATTCCCGAAATGCAGGCCGTGACCGCACAGATGGTGAAGGACAGTATCACCGCGTTCATTGACGAGAATGCGCAGCTGGCTAAAGAGGTCTGCGCACGGGACAGCGTTATCGATGAGCTGCGGGACAAGGTGTACCGGGAACTCTTTACCGTGATGAGCGGCAACGCCGCCACGATTGAGCGGTCCCTGCATCTCATGCGGATCGCCCGCAACCTTGAGCGCATAGCTGATTTGTCGACGAACATCTGTGAAGATGTTATATTCATGGTTCAGGGCAAGGTTATAAAGCACCATAAAACCAATGGTGACGATCAGGCTGGATAAGAGCGCGTCTTCAGGCTGTGCTCAATCTGCCGCAGTGCTTGCAAGCCGCTTTTTCCTTCCTAATTGCCCCCTGATCTAGTATAAATAACTATCTAAAAAGATCCTGGCTTATTTTTTAAAGGACCCGAAGAACCCCCATGTCACACCAGATACTTTTGTGGGTTGGTTTCAATATCTTAGTGCTGATCCTGCTCGCCGTGGACCTCGGCGTATTTCACCGAGGGGCGCGCACCATTAAGATTAAGGAAGCTCTGTGCTGGAGTGCGATCTGGATTGTAGTGGCGCTGCTCTTTAATGTGGTAATTTATTTCTGGCGCGGCGGTGAAACAGCGCTGCAGTTTTTGACCGGATACCTGATAGAGCGCTCCCTCAGCGTGGACAATCTATTTGTCTTCCTGATGATATTTTCCTATTTCCGGGTCGCTTCCCAGTATCAGTATAAAGTCCTTTTCTGGGGAATTCTCGGCGCATTGATCATGCGCGCCATTTTTATTGCTACCGGCGTCGCCCTTATCAACACGTTTCACTGGATAATATATGTGTTTGGCGCCTTTCTGATCATCATCGCGGTCAAGATGGCTTTTGAAAAGGAAAAAGAGATCCATCCGGAGAAGAACCCGGTGCTGTTACTGTTCCGAAAATTGATGCCGGTTACGGAAAACTACGTAGAGGGTAAATTTTTTATCAGAAAAAACAGGAAATCTCTGGCAACCCCGCTCTTTGTGGTGCTGCTGGTCATTGAAACAACCGATGTGGTCTTTGCCCTGGACTCCATTCCTGCCATACTTGCTATCACCACCGACCCGTTCATTGTCTACACATCAAACGTATTCGCCATCCTGGGGCTGCGCGCGCTCTATTTTGCTCTGGCAGGGGTCATGGAGCTATTCCACTACCTCAACATCGGCCTTTCAGTGATCCTTGCTTTTGTCGGGGCCAAAATGCTTCTCAGCAAGTTCTATGAAATACCGGTGACAGTCGCCCTGGGGGTAGTTGCCCTGACACTGATTGTTTCCATCATCGCTTCACTCATGTTCCCTCAGGCAGACAAAACCAGGTCTAAACCGGCAGGCACTGCTGCCGATAAATAATAACTCATTGGCAGCAAAACCGCGGTCAATTGAACCCGTTATTTCATAATGTATAAAAGAATAATCGTTCTCGGGATTGATGGAATGGATCCCCGGCTTGCAGAGCACTATATGCAGGAGGGAGACCTTCCCAACCTCGCTGCGCTCAGACAGCAGGGGTCATATGCCCGGCTCTCTACCTCAAACCCGCCCCAGAGCCCGGTGGCCTGGTGTGATATCGGTACGGGAACCGACTCGGGCACCCACGGCATCTTTGATTTCATTCAGCGCAATCAGAAAAATTATCTGCCGGAGCTGTCAATTCTGAAACCCGGCCGCAAAAATTGTTCAGCCTTAGGGGAATCGGTTTTTGAACCGCCCTGCCAGGCCAGGTTTTTCTGGGAATACACGGCAGC
>JAPLIX010000090.1 GCA_026388865.1 Pseudomonadota bacterium
CAGTCAACGAAAAAAGTCCTGGTTCAAGTCCCGCAGCAGCACGACAGGCTGCGAGAATATCTGCACGGGCAGTATTAATGATCGTATCTGGAGCGCTTATTATCTTCTCCTGTAACTTCTGGTCAAACAGCACTTTCAATTCAGAGAGTAGAGGAAATGTTGGTCGTAGTGCATGTTTGGCAGTATCCATAAAAGCTTCTGTGTTGAGAAAGTCGGCATCAACAAGACAGGAATAAAGCATCCGTACCCACAAATGATAAGCAACGGCCTCCTGGTTGCGACATTGCATTGCAAAAGTCGGCGGCTTCAATACAGCAGGAAGTAAATCAATAAACTTTTCTGCATACAAGCGGACTTTGTCTATAATATGCTGTTCATGTTTTATTCTTGCAGGCAGAGAATCAGCACCACCAAACCAGTCAGGAAGCCCCGCATGATGCCCAGCGACAAGATAGGAAAGAGTTTTACCTATAATATTATTCCATCTTTCGCAGGCAAAGATAGCTCCTGCACCAGAGTGATTAATTCGATTGCCGGTGCTCTCTCCATCATATTCAGAGGCATCAAGTCCATTCTCACGGAACAGATAGGCTTGAAAATCAGGGTGTGCCTTACCGAGGTCGTGTAAAATGCTCGCAGCCTGCGCCCAGGCGGAAGAATCAAATATTTCAGCAAATGACTTCGCCTTTAAGGCAACCGCTTTTAGATGATTGTCGAGGCATTGCCATTCATCTGGCGGTTTATCTGGCAAACTGTGTGCGTAAAACTTTTTTGGCATAAATAATTGTGGTTTTGATTCTATGTTAAGAGATGCCGCGTTATGAAAAAGTCAGGACATTAAACAGGGATAGTTTAAAATGCGTCTTTGACACATCCGGTCAAACTCGCGAAGATTTTTTAAAAAATAAAAAAACCCCCATCAGCACGCAAGTCTGATAGAGGTCGTAATGTTCGCCTAAAAGCTATTCTTATTAACCTTATCCCGGAACCTTTCCATGAAAAGCCCTCTTTTTATCCTTACAGATAATATAAAAACCCTCCTGCCCTGTCAACACTTCCTTTATACCTGTCTTGCTTCTGCCAAAGAATTTGATAATAGGGTAAATTTCCTTGACATAAATCGCAAGGTACAGTAAAAATTGAAATAGTAAATCATAAAATCTTTGGTTTTGGTGACGTTGGTTGTACCGGTTATTTTTAATTGAAAACTAAACACTGCTTAAACCAATCAAACCGAACCAGCCAAGTAATAAATCTTTTCTGTCTGACCCTTTGGTAACTAATGCGTGAGTAATATTGAAAGGAGCAGTAATGGCTGAAACGAAGAAATGCGTACCCGGAAAAATCTCCCGCGAAGCGTACCGGGCTTTGGAAGACATTGTGGGACCTGAGTGGATATCTGAAGAACGCTCCGTGGTCGAGTGCTACAGCAAGTTCTCGGTTGACGCGCCGGGAGCTCTTAAAAAACATGCCAAGGACCCGAGCAACATCCCCGGCTGCATCGTTCTGCCCGCCAGCACCGAAGAAGTGCAGGCCATCATGCGGGTATGCAATCGCTATAAAGTGCCTGCCATTCCGTTTACCAACGGCATGATCTCCTTTAACGGCCCGACCACGCCCGAGCCTACAATCTGCATCCATGTGAGCCGCATGAACCGGGTGCTCGAGATCGATGAAGAAAACATGACCGCGCGCATCGAGGCGTTTACCGACTATGCGCAGCTCCAGGCCGAAGCCATGAAGTGCGGCCTGTGGAACGGCGGGACCCCTCTGGCCACGACCCTGTGCAAGCTTTCCTCTCAGACCGCCTTTGCCGGCATCTGGCAGACCGACCACAAGTACGGCTGCCTGTCGCGAAATATTGTAAGCATCAAAGTCGTGCTGCCGACCGGTGATATCCTGGTCACCGGCTCAAACACGGTGGCAGGAATTGACACCTTCTGGGAATACGGGCCCGGCCCTGACCTGCTCTCGCTGGTCCGGGGCAGCGCCGGCACTGCCGGTGTCATAACGGAGCTGAACGTGAAGCTGCACACCTGGTGCGGCGGAGAGGACCTGCCTGAGCCGCCCGCGGGACGGCCCTGCATCCAGAGCTACATGGAGCCGAAGTATGACACTGCTGCATTCCCCCGCCGGCACAAGCTCCTCTGGGCTGAATTTAAAAACCTTGAAGCAGAGTTAAAAGCGCTGCGCGCAATCGCCCACGCCAACATCGGCATCGGCCTCAATGCCACCGGCATTTACAATGCCTACTACTGCTCGCAAACACAGGATATGACCCTGCAGCGCATCGATGATAAGTTTTTCCCGCCCTACAACTGCTATGTGATCATCGCGGGCACGGTCTCTGAAAAGCAAATCGCTTACGAAGAAAAAGTGATGCGTGAGATAATCGCGGAAACCGGCGGCACCTTTCTCTCTGCTGACTACAAGGCAGATGTGCTTTACGCGCTTGCTCCCTGGAACGTGGACTGCATCCGCCACGTGACCGGCTACCGCATGAACCGCCACTTCTACGCCGGCTCAAACATCCTCGGCGGTCCGGTTGACACCGCGGCACGGGAAGCGCGCAAAACATGGAAGAAAGCGCTCGACACCTTCGGCGAGACCTATATTACTGACCGCGGCGGCATTGATGACACGCCGTTTCTCTATTCACAGAACAAGGGCGGCCGCTTCTGGCTCACTGAGGCTGACGTGTATCCTGATGCAACCAAGCCTGAGCTGCTGCAGCGGGGCCAGGCCCTGGTGCTGTCCGGCGTGGTGAACGTGATTGCCGACCAGTTCGGTGCGGGAGCCAACGGCCTGGGCGTGTCCATCGAGCCTATCACCTCGTTCTTCCCTGAGGTGGGCCCCAATGCTCACCATCTGTTCCGCAAGATCCAACAGGTGTTTGATCCCAATAATATTTATATTCCCGGCCGCCAGACCTTCAACAAGGCTGAGTATGACGCATTCCCGCAGCCGGTGGTGGATGCCCTCAACAAGATGCGCGCCCTGCACGGCATGAAGCCAGTGGAGAAAGAACAATAAATCAGGGTTGGCAACAGGCACAGAGGCACAAAGGTGAAGAGTTTAATTAGTTGGTTGGTTTATTAGTTTTTCACAGGCCACGGGTAACGGGACACGGGCCACGAATTTAAAGGTAAGGAGAATACATGGCAATCCAGAAAAGCGAGTTGGAAAAAATTGTAGGGAAGAAAAATGTTTTTGATGATGATAAGACCCTGGGCCAGTACGCGCAGGACCAGAGCTTCGTGCCCCACCGGAAGCCGACCCTGGTGGCATATGCCGAGACCGTTGAGCAGGTGCAGGACGTGGTAAAGCTGGCCAACAAGACCCTGACCCCGGTCATTCCCTACAGCTCGGGGAAAAACCTGCACGGCGCCACCATTCCCGACCAGGGCGGGATAATTCTCAACCTGTCCAAGATGAATAAGATCATCGAGGTTGATGAAGAAAACTGGTTTGTCATTGTTGAGCCGGGCGTCACCTACCAGCAGCTGCAGGATGCCATGGGCAAGCGGGGCTATTACATCATGGTGCCGTTCGGCGTTCCAGCGGACCGCTCCGTGCTCTCTAGCTATCTTGAGCGCGACCCAATGCTGGCCGCAGCCAGCTTTGAATACGGCAATGCCCTGATCATGGACACCGAGATAATCCTTCCCACCGGCGAGCTGTTCCGCACCGGCAACTGGGCAACCGGCGGCAAGGCCGGAGGCCCGAACGGCCCCATCAGAACCTTGATCAGCAGGCTCTGGTCAGCAGCCCAGGGCACTCTCGGCATCATGACCAAGATGGCGCTGCACATCAACCCGATACCGAAAATGCGTAAAATATTCTTCCTGCCCTTTGATGAGCTCTCACAGGCTGTTGAGCCCCTGTCGCGGATTCAGCGCCGGGAAATCGGCATGGAATGTTTTCTCCTGAACCGCTTCAACATGGCAGCCCTTCTCAATGACGGCTGGCAGGTGCCCAAGGACTTCCCTGTTGCAGCTGCAGCCTCTGAGGAGTTCGCCCAGCTGCGCAGCGAGCTTCCGGCCTGGACGCTCATCCTCAGCATTCAAAGCTCTCCGCGCCATCCTGAAGAAAAAATCGCCTACGAGGAAGAAGCTCTGCACGAAATCTGCGACGTGCTGAACGTCAAGGTGCTGCAGGGACTGCCCAACATCCCGGGCGCGGAGAACGTGATCATGGCTGAGCTGCTCCGGCCCTGGAAGATATTGAAAAAATTTAACTACCGCGGCTCGGTGCACGATCTCACCTTCAAGGCGCCGCTGAACAAGATAACCATCCTGGAGCAGGCGATAAAAGAGCTGGCGGACAAGCACAGCTACCCGCGCGCTGACATCGGCATGTA
>JAPLIX010000591.1:0-595 GCA_026388865.1 Pseudomonadota bacterium
ATCCCGATCAGCTCCACCAGAAACAAGGCCCCTGCTCACAAACCATGTTCGAGAGCAGGGGCCTTTAATTTTCAGCGTTACCTTTTCGGGCTGCTTTATTTGGGCCGCACTACCTTTACATACTCACTCGCGGCATAACAGAGAATCTGTCGGTCACTCGTCACCAATGTTGCATTCAAGAGTCTGGCAGATGCTACAATTATTCTATCCGCTGGATCACCATGAAATGTACCAGGGAGATTAACACTATCAACGGCTATTTCCGGAGACAGCGGGCATACTGAAATCCCGGGAGCAGATAAAGCTTTCCTGATCCAGTCAAGAGTACCTCCCTCCAGAGAAATCTTGCCGCGTGCTGCAAGCATAGCAACTTCCCATAATGATATGGAAGCTATCTTGATGCTGGATGTTTTTACCGCCATCTGAATTCCAGGAATAAAACCCGCTTTTTTAATCCGCTCATCCCCATTCAGAAGCCAAATCCATATATGGGTATCAAGTACCAGCATGGTTTGTCCCTACCCCTTTAAAACCTCCCATTTCTCATCAAGAGGCTTCGTAATATCCTCGTGTATTTTTACCGTGCCTTTCAGAA
>JAPLIX010000591.1:627-1872 GCA_026388865.1 Pseudomonadota bacterium
AAGTTTAGCAACCGGCTTTCCGTGTTTTGTTATTATGACTTCTTCATGATAGTTTTTCACCTGATCCATGATTTTTAAACATTTTGCCTTAAATTCCCCTGCCGGCATTTTTACCATTTTTTATTCCTCCGTTTATAAATAATGACCATTAAATATAACCATAATAGCGGGGGCCTGTCAAGGTACAAGCGCAGTAAAAAATATTTTTATTGACACCCACCCGTTTGAGCATATTTTTACCACATCCAAAAGCGAATTATTATCAAGAGAACTTCTGATAATTCCCAATCTGTCACTCCCGCGAAAGCGGGAGCCCAGTAATTTAAGTTGGTTATAGATTCCCGTCCCCGACTAAAACATTCGAGGACAAGCTTCCACGGGAATGACATTTTTAGAGGTAGCCTTTTGCCTTCAATCCTACATCCCAGGCCTTTTCACCTGAGATGCCGACAAGGAAGCCGCAGGTCTCAATTCTGAATATTAAGTTCGGGGTTGAGTCCTTTCTGTTTTAATGGTACACAGCTCTCAGCACTTCAGATTACCAACGCCGCAATTGCGATGAAGCCTCCCGTTGTCATTACGACTGGACTCTGCAAAAGCTATAGCTATTGTGCATTGTATTATGTATAATTTCCCTGTGCACAATAAAATGCTTTGATATAAGGTGCAGTCGCTACATTGCTTCTGCACTCGCGGGGGTTTGGGGCGGCGAGAAGGCAGACGACAGACTTAATGAAAACAGAAAAGCAGTTAAAATTTAATGGTGATTAGAGGGTTTTTATAATACCGGGGGTTATTATGATAACAGCACAGGAAAAAAAGGTGCTCATGGAACTTAAGCAAAGGCTTCTCTCTTTGGCAGACATCTTGGAGTTAAAACTTTTCGGGTCTCGGGCACGAGAAAACCATGATCCTCAATCCGACTACGACATTTTGATTGTCGTACCGGAACTCAGTTCTGAATTAAAAGATAAAATCAGGGAAGTGATATGGGAAGTTGGGTTTGCAAACGATATGTTTATTTCTTCTCTTATAGTCAGCAAGCATGAGTGGTATGAAAGCCCCCTGCGCGTTTCACCAATAAAAAGGGCCATAGAAGAGGAAGGAATATTGCTATGAGCGAGCGTGATGAGCTTATTATAGTGAACGACATAAATAAGCAGACTTGTGTAGAGTCATTGCGAGCGCAGCGAAGCAATCCCCTTGAATGATTCTGAGATTGCCACGACGTCCCAATAAATAGGG
>JAPLIX010000386.1 GCA_026388865.1 Pseudomonadota bacterium
ATCCGGATGCAAGGCGCGCGAAATCGTGAGGAATGAGGCGTACGTTACCGTACGTCGCAATGACGAAGGATGAGCGCAACGCAGCAGATGGGTGTTTTTCAACAGCCCGATTATATATTCCGGTAGTTAAACAGCTGCTTAAAGCATGGCTTAACATGCTTCGTGCGCGCTGCATAACCGGCGCGGCAATTATTCCGTTTACTCCCGGAGGCCGCTGTGCGGGTTTATTTTCAGCTCAGACCAGGCAGGAACAGCCACGAAAAAGATAAGCCACAGCCCTATGAGAATAAGATTGATGTGCGGGAAAATATCCATGTTCACTTCCTCCTGGTTATAATAATTGTTTTTTCGCTTAATGGTTTCATATTAATAGTTTTGTGCATAAAAATTCCCCCTTCGTATTGGTTTGTTTAAAGGCAGACAAGGAAAAAAGCTGTCAGCTTTCAGCGATGAACTTCCGCGGTTCTTTTAGCCTTTGGAAGCACAGATAAATTTTTATCTCTTTATTCTCTGCGGTCTCTGCGGTGCAGCATAACCCGGCAGTTTGACAGATACGGTCACAGTGAAAAATTATTTTAAAGTTTTTTAAGCGGCCCGGCCCCAATAATTCTGTTGCCAATTGAGAGTAAATATTGCTATAAATTTTTTGCTTCTTTAATCTTTTTAATCCTGCAATGGCAAAACCAAGGCACAGAGAAAGGAAGTATTCCGCAGTGATTTCTGCGGTTACATTCCAAAACAGGAGGCTTGATGGCCAGGGGGTGATCAGCTATCCAGGCAGTGGAGAATTGTGTCTTGGGTTATGAGCTGGAGTGCGAAGGCAGAAGTTATCGGGCCGAAATCGTTACTTGAAGCAGTACCGTCTGAGGTGCGCCGTATGGGCAAACATTATTCCACTATTGCAGAAAATAAAAAACCATCACGAATGCCAGGATAGGTGAATCTATAGCACACCATAGATTCACTGGTTTTTTCAGCCTCATATCAAAGGGAGCCGTTGTATGAACAAATATCTAATGCTATTCATGGCAATCATTGTCGGCGTTACCGCTTCCACGGGCCTTGCTGCTGAGGACTCCAAACCCAAAGGCACGCTGATCGACCTCTCGGCCGAGGCTTCCCGGTCCGCGCCCAATGACATGGCCCGCACCACGGTCTATGCCGAGGTAAGCGGCACGAACCCGGCTGAACTTGCCAAACAGGTGAACAGCACCATTGACACGGCGCTGCAGACCGCCAAGGCGTTTACCAAAGTAAAAACTCAAAGCAGCGGCACCCACACCTACCCCACCTACGGTAAAGAAGGCCGCATCAGCGGGTGGCGCATGCGCTCTGAGCTTCTGCTTGAGTCGCGCGACATGACAGCGCTCTCAGATCTCCTGGGCAGGTTGCAGGAAACGCTCGCCGTCAGCCGGCTGGTTTTGCAGCCCTCACCCGAGATGCGGAAAAAAGCCGAAGAAGAGGCCATGCTTGAGGCCATTGCCGCCTTTCAGGCAAAGGCCAGCCTTATCGCCGGTGCTCTGAAAAAATCCTATTGCATCCGACAAATGAATATAGGCAGCGCGGGCCAGCCCCCGGTAATGCCGATGATGATGCGCTCGGCACGCATGGATGCGGCAGAAGCAGCACCGGCCCCCATCGAGGCAGGCGAGAGCATGGTATCAGTGACCATAAGCGGACAGATCGAGCTGCTGCTGGAGTGAAAAATCGGTTTGACCGCACATGACCATCACGGTATCCTGTTAATCTTGCAAATGCTGGCAAGGAATTAACTTACCATGCGGCAAAGCTGAAGGCACAATAAAAAATTGCGTATGCTGACTGCTGTGCTGCGGCACTTTCCTCTCAGTTAAAAGCGCCTCTGGTTACTGGTAATCCAGAATTTTGAAAGCTCTCTAACGGAATCTCAATTCACTGGATTGTGTAATTGTATAGTTGAAAATTTGCTCTAAAACCGCAAACCTCTCTTCGTTGACACTGCTATCAATGTTTACTTTATATGTTTTTTGTTTTATTATAATGTATATACCCGCAAAAGATGAAAACTTTCTGTGTTTTAAAGGGTTTAAATAACAGAAAGGCTGTGTCATAATGTTACAGCGCATGCATAACCCGGGACTAAGGAGAAGTACTATGAAAAGAAAATATATACTGATCATGCTGGCCTTTATTGCCGCCTGCTGGCTCATAAACGAGCAGACAGGTAATTGTGAGGATGGCGATATTTTAATAGCCAAGGGTAACGGCGTGATTACCTTTATGGGAAATGGGCCGCTTTCAATAACCGGAGAGGGGTCACTGGTCGTCAATAAAAATGCATCGGTAACGCTCCCGGAAAATCTTTTCATAAAAGACGAAACAGAGCAGTATATCAGGCAAAATGCCGGCGTTGTCTATCCCCATATAAACGGTAAAACCCTGATTGATGGTGAAGACCTGGAGATAAGTTTTGCCGGAGCAAATATTGGTGCACGAGTGAACGGGGATGGGACGGTTGTACTTAAGGGCTATGGGATTTATTTTGACAGTGCCGGTAATGCGGGGCGATGGTCAGCAGAAGGAACCACCATTGCCATCAAGGCGGTAAAGTAATGCGTCGTGTTGTATACAATGGTTGCACTATGCTGCACCGTAAATGCTTTCAGCAGGTAATTAATTTAATTTTCTGGTGTTCAGAATGGCTCATATTACGGTTACCAAAAGGCGCTTTTGTCTTACCCTCTGCACCGCAGTCTTTTTTATAATAATACTTCCTCACCATAATGCCTATCCTGCAGCATCTGTGCGGGTCGCCCCGCCAGCATTAGATAGAGAATATATCGCCTTTTTGCTGGGAAGCGTTTTTTTTCTTCCCGAAGTAATTGACCTTACCCTGTTAAGCGATAATACCTTTTCTCTCAGATCAGACCTTTTTATACAGCCCGCCACGGGAACATATCATCAGGAAAACTTTTTTCTGCTTCATGCCCAGGGAACAACCGGCAAATTTTTTGACCCGGACTTCCAGGAGGATATTGAAATTAAGTATGACTTCAGGGTCCGGCCCATGGGGTTCAGGAACCGCCTGGTAGCAGGAAGCGGAACACGGATTTTTATTTTCTCCAAGTATGGCACCCCCGACACCTATGAACAATTCATATACTGCGGTTCCGGCTTTTAAGGGTACCCCCGTTGCAATCTAATCAATAAAACACCTCCGTTAATCGTGCTGCCGTGCTCAGGCCTGCTGCTTTTTTAAAATAATACTGGTAATTTCCCGCGGGCAGTTGATGCGCAGGGGCGGGCCGATGACACCGAGCCCCCTGTTGATGTACAGAAATGAATCACCGTTGCGGTACAGGCCGTAGATAAAATAGGGGTAGATGAGGATATAGTTAAGTGAAAAGTAAAAAGTGGAAAGCTAAAAAGCCACAACACTTGAAACCTTAAACCTGAAACTTAACGCCCCGAACTTTAAACTGTTATTTAGCTTCGAATAACCGCTTCAATTTCTGTATTCAGGCAATAGGGGCTGTCAAGGGGTCTTCCCCCGGCGATAATCTTTTTGTTCTCAAGCTTTATCCTTCCTTCGGCAAAGGCTTTCACGGTCTGCACCACCAGCGGTATTTCACGCCGCGCTCCCTCCTGCCTGATTTTTGCAAAGAGCGGGTTCTGCTCTCCTTCCTTTTTCACGATCTCTGCCAGCATTTTATGCTTAAGCTTTTTTTCCATCTCCTGCCACAGGGGGTCAAACTCCGGCCCGCGTATGGGGAAGGTGCAGTAGGTGATCGGCGGCCCCTTGTCAAGCTCCTTTGTCACCAGGTGCATCATATTGCCACTCTCCTGCGCCCGCTTATGTATCAGCAGCCAGATCACTTCCTGCCAGGTGCCGGCCGGCCCATTGGGCGCGGCCGGGTGGAGGTTGATCATGTCATGGATTTCGCATATCTCTTCGCCCACGACGAGCATGTAGCCGGCAAGCACAATAATATCAGTCTTGAGGCCGGTAAGCTTTTTCATAACTTCCCGGTCATAGGCAATGCGCCGCTGCCTCATGGATTCAGGGATTGTCTTTCCCTCACGCCTCAGATCAGGCATAAATTTTTTTGATGAAAATGTGATGAGCGGGATGCCGTACTCCTGCACCTGCCGTATATACCCGTCGCTGCCCTCTGCTTCACCCTGATCCCTGCTGCAGACGACGAACGCAATTTTACCGTTTACCTCTTTAGCGGTTATGGCCTTCACCATCGCATTGAGAAGATTCATTGAGCCCTGGCCGCGGCCGGTGGAAAACCATCCGATCTGATAAGTCATACGTCGTGCCTTTTGAGATGTTTATCATACCTGTCTATGCATTTAACCCTATCACACTGCAGCGAGGCAATGGTACATTAATTTCCTCAATCCACCGCCTAAATTTAACGCCGCAGAAATTTAACGCCGCAGGATTTTCAATGTCGTGGCCCTGTTTTTCAAAAAAACAGGGCCACGCCGACAGCGGTGCTCAAAAACTGACCGGTTACCCGCCCCACGAGCTGTTTCCGGGCACAGCTATCCTATGGCTATGGAGTTCTACACTTGCATGAGACGGCCTTTGACAGTTAACCGGCCGAAAGGCTCAACGTCGAAGACAGTGCCCTCTGTGGTTCCATAGTTGCTCCTGTTTTCATAGAACTTTTGACATAATCGGGATTCTGGTATTGAGAGAGCAACACGTTGAATGAGCGCAGTACATGGAGCAGCCGGTCACGCGGGCAGAAATCATTCGGCCGGGAGAGCGGAACTGTTCAAAAAAAACAGTTCCTGCGGATTATCACGAGAAGGAGCTTCAGGCTTATGCCCTGAGAATAAACTCCATCTGGGCAGAGCCGATCTCGATAATATCGAACTCTTTGAGCTTAACTGATTCGCTGACAGTTTTGCCGTTAACTTTCGGTTTAGACATGCCCTGGACATAGTTTAAATAAAACCCTGCGGGCTGGATGCTGATAGTTGCCGCAGTTTTCCCCACTAAAAAGCCGTCCACGACAACATCGTTTGAACTGTCTTTGCCAATTTTTATTAATTTCTTTTTCAGCTCTACTTCTCCCTGACCGCCCTTCAAGAAGGACAGCACAACAATTTTTTCTTTCGGGGGAGCCGGGGCTGCCTGTTGCGGCGTACTTTTGTCCAGCATGGCCCGGTATTCATCGGTATCCAGCACCATGGTCTTGTCAAGCGGCTCCTCTGTTTGCGGCAATGTTTCTCCCGGGGCGAGGCCCAGAGCGAGCGTATGTTTTCCTATGGTGATGACATCGCCATTTTTAAGCCAGTGGGTGTTAATGAGCTTTTCATTCACAAACGTGCCGTTCTTGCTTTTTAAATCGATAAGGAGAAACCCCTCTTCAAGCGAGTCAACCTTGGCATGTGAGCCGGAGACCGCAAGGTTGTCTATGATAACGTCATTTCCCTCGCGCCTGCCGATGGTCAATGTTTTTCCTTTTGCAACAGGATATTCTCCAAGCACCTGATCTTTAAATTTAAGTGTCAATGTCGGCATTAGACCATCCCTCCATTTTATAAATTATTTTATTATAATAGAGCTTGCAGCGCTCCATAATATTCAGAAGAATGCGCAGCAGAATATGCTGTTTCTGTACTGCGAGCCCCCTGAGCACAATAACGGTTATATTGTCATCGCCCCCGCGCTCGTTTGCCAGGTCCACCAGCAGCCTACAGGCGGCCTCAGGGTTGTTATTCCCTACTATATCACAAATTTCTTCAGGAGAAACCATATTACTGAGGCCGTCAGAGCACAATATAATAATGTCCCCGGGAAAGAACGGCACTTCACAGACATCGGGGAAGGCCTCCTCCGCGACTCCGATCGCCCGGGTGATCACATGGTGAAAGCGCTCCTCAAGTAGTTTCGCCCGCTCCGGGTCGATGGCTGCCTGCTCTGCCACCAGCGTGTGGGGCACATAGAGCGGCTCTATTTCTCCTCTGCGCACCAGGTAGATGGGGCTGTCGCCGAGGTTGGCGGCAATGATGGTGGAATCAGCATAATAAATTGCCGCTACGGTTGACCCCATGCCCCGGCACTGCTCTTCCTGCCGCGCCCTCTCCACGACTGCGCGGTTTGCCGCCCTGATGCCCGCCAGCAGCCGGTTGGCATCGCTGGAGAGCGTCTCATCAGCTTCCGCAGGCGCTTCGGGAGCACCGTCGCAGAGTTCCTGTATGGATGCGCGGACCGTCTCCACCACCATGCTGCTGGCAACTTCACCTGCCAGATGACCGCCCATGCCGTCAGCGACAAGGTAGAGCCGCTGTTCATCGTCGACGAGATAGCGGTCTTCGTTTTCTTCGCGTTTTTTGCCCACATCAGTGAGCCCTGCAGATTCAATAGCGGTCATAAGAGAACTTTTCTGTAAGGTGGTTAACGAGTACGTACTTGATTTTATGTGACGCAGCGTTACTTTTTTCTTGACAGCACCATCCTGAATCCGCGGAAGTCAGCCACATCTGCCGGGCTGTGCCCGTTTCTTTCCGCACAGCGGGCATAGTCGTCATCAACATAGCTCCAGGCAGCGCCCTTGTTAATACGGATATTCTGCTCGGCATCAAAAAATGTTTCGCACCATTCTGCAACATTCCCTGCTATATCCCTGACACCATATACGGATTCATCCAGCGGAAAGCTCCCTGCGGGATCAGGGCCGTCACGCTTGCCCTCACGTGAATATGCCATTGAGCAGAACCGGTAATCAAAATTATTGCCCCAGGGGTAATAACGGCCATCAACTCCCCGGGCTGCTTTCTCCCATTCCCAGTCCTCCGGCAGGCGGAACTCCCATCCCTGGCCCTGGTTCTGGAGCGTCATCCACCGGCAATAGGCCTTGGCATCATTCCAGGAAATGCCCAGCACCGGCCAGTCAGCAGGAAAATCACTGTGATACTGGCCGCCGGTCTTTTTCCAGTAGAACCCGGCGGTTGCTGATTTGCGCGGCACATACTTTTCTGCAGAGCCGGGGAGTCGCTCTTCAATGAAATTTATAAATTTCAAATACTCCCCTGCGGTCACTTCATGCTGGGCCATCAGAAACCCGGGAACAAATTTTGTGCTCCGTTCTAATGAATAGGGCGCACGGGAATCCCCGCCCATGATAAATTCCCCTGCCGGCACATAGGCAAATCCAGCGGGGACATCGGTAGTTCTTATCAGTGCGATATTCTCTATCAGCTTGCTGTCGCCTCTGCCGACGACCAGCGGAAGCCTGGTTGTCATATAGCCCTTTTTCGTAATGAGGACCAGGTATGAGCCGGTCGGCATCTTGAGCTTATCAATCTGCGACAAGCGATTAAAGTCTCCGCTGCGGAGCAATTTTTCATAGGGTAAAAAAGCTGCCGCTGATAACTTGTACCCCGGGTCTATGCCGCGGGTGATTGCATCTGCGCTGGTGTCCGCGGAGCTGGAAAAATAAGCGGCAGGGCTGAAGGGGGCGGGAATCACCCTCTGGTCAGGTCCGTCTATAAAGCGATAGATAAAATAAGCGTCAGCCGGAGGATTGGTGGTCAGGGTCACAACTCCTTCGCGCTCCAGCTGTGTTTTATAAGACCCGTCATCAAAGCTCAGGAGCAGCTCTTTGAAATATGCCATTTCATCTTTATTCTGCAGTGCTTCAGCTTCGGTGAATTTATTATAATATATGGTAGCCAGGGCTTTTCGTGCTTCCGGGGTTTCACCATCATAGCTTAAAACAGTACTATAGGCGGAAATTATCCGGCCCTCCAGTTTCAGCTTGTCCATCTGTTTGGCCAGCACCGTTTTTTCAGCATCCCAGAGCGGCTTCTTGGCCCCGGCATCCTCATAGCCCTTGATTCTGCTTTTTAACTTTTTGCTCTCCGCCTTGAACTGGACCAGGCTTTTTTCGACGTCACTTTTCTCATTCTCCAGGCCCCGGGCTGCGGCGAGAAGCGGTTTAATTTTTTCCTGGGCCTTCTGCCGGTCAGCTTTTACCGCAGCACCCTGTATGCCCTGGCGGGCATCAGCTGAGTCAGGGTCAAGGGCAAAGGTAGCAACATAGGCGTCATAGGCTTTGATATAATCACCGCCGGCAAACAGAGCCTGTGCCTCTTTCAGCTTATCCTTTGCCAGACGTTTATTCTTTACCGCGAGCGCCTTGCCGCTCACCAGCGCAATGCCCCGTCGTGCCTGCTCGTTATTATTATCAAGCCCCAGAACCGAGAAAAATATTTCTTCTGCTTCTTCAAACTGCCCGGATTGCTGGGCCTGTTCTGCGTCAGATAAAAAGCCGGCAATCGTATTGCGGCGCTTGGTCTGCTCATACAGGCTGGTAACGGCGATCCCTGCAATAAGGCACACAACCGCTGCGGCAATTCCCATGGACAGGACTTTATTGCGAATAACCCATTTTTTAGTTCTGACCAGGAGGCTGTCTTTTTTCGCAGAGACGCTTTTCCCGTCCAGAAAGAGCTGCAGATCGTTCTTCAGCTCCAGGGTGGTTGCGTAGCGCTCTTCCGGATTGCGCGCCATGGCCTTCATGCAGATCGCATTCACTTCAGGGGACACTGCCTGCTGCGGCGCCCGGACATCCGGGGGCACGAGCTGGCGCTTGCGTGCCTTTTCCAGAATTTCCCTGGTGGTTTTCCCCTGATAGGGCGCCTGATGGGTGAGAATTTTATACAGAATGCCGCCCAGGGAAAAAATGTCCGAGCGCTCGTCCAGCTCTGATATCCTGCCGGCAGCCTGCTCCGGAGACATATAGGAAGGGGTGCCCATCACCTGGCCTTCCATGGTTTGATAGACCGAGGCTGTTTCACTGGTCTGCGCCCCGGCTGCCGGAGCTGCTTCAACACTTTCCTGTCCCAGGACCTTGGCCAGCCCCCAATCCATGACCATGACTTCGCCGAAATCACCGATCATGATATTTTCAGGCTTCAAATCCCGATGCAGCACCCCTTTGGCATGGGCATAGCCGATGCCGTCACAGATTTTCATAAAAATCTGGATGAGCGCGCCCAGAGAATATTTTTTCTGATAGCCCTGATCTTCGGCCGCAAGATGCGCTATGATCGCGTCAAGGTTTTCCCCCCTGACCAGCTTCATGGTGAAATAGGTGGTGTGATTGTCGTCGATGCCGATCTCATGCACCGGCACGATGTTGGGATGTTCCAGCTGCCCGGTAATCTGCGCCTCTTCCAGGAACCGCTTCACCTGGGAGGAGCTTTTTTGGGCTGCCGGGAGCATTACTTTCATGGCAACCTTGCGGCGCACATCAAGATCCACGGTCTCAAATACCGCACCCATGCCTCCCCGGCCTAGCTCCCGGTCGAATATGTACTTGGTCTCTTCCCCTGCATGGGAAATAAGCTGCTGAACAGATGATGACGGTCCCTGAGCGCTCGATTCACCCTTGAGCGAGTAGTAGATTTGTGAGGAGTGCTCCAGGTCAACGCTCGGTTCAATCTTAAGGACTTCCCTGATAATCCTGGTGGCAGGAACGCTTCTCCCGAGGGTCAGAACGCGCGTGCTGCCCGGAGCGGCTGGCGCTGCGCCTGTGGTCTTCTCTTCTAGTACCGTTTTCTCCAGCACCACGGTCTGCTCATCACCGGCAATCGTCGTTGCGGCGGCCCGGGTCTTTCCCAGATCATCTCCGGTTACCGCAATGGTTTCTTCTCCTGCACGGGCCGGCCGGCAGTTAGTGCAGTAAAGACGGCCTTCATATTCTTTCCCTGCTGCTGTTATTTCCTGCCCGCAGGAGGAGCAGATGGTTACGGTTTTTTCTTCCATGGCAGTTCCCCGTCCAGGGTGCGTGTTATTATCTGCGCTGAGCTTTTACCAGCTCGATATTCTGCTTCACCTTCTGTACTGCTGCTGAATTGTGCAGCGACTGGTAAAGCGCCAAAGACCGGTTGAGAGAGTCAAGCGCCTGTGCCTGTTCTCCTAAATAAAAGCAGGTTATGCCCAGAGATGAAAGCACGAGTGCCTGTTGTTCCTCGTCCCCGGTTTCCGTAAAACAGGTCAGTGCTGCGTTGTAGGCAGCCCGGGCAAGGGGATAATTTTTTAGTTTTCGGTAGAGATCCCCTGCACAGACCAGCGCGGTGCCGGCCCGGCTACTGTCCTTAATGCGGTTAAACGCTGCCGCTGCATCATTATAGGCACGCTGCGCCTCTTCATAGCGCCCGTTCTGTTCTTCGCTGCCGCCCCGTTTCAGCAGTTTCTCGGCTGAGACCATGTCCTGTTTCCTTGCGGCAGAAAGCTCCTGGTATGCCGTCAGTTTTTTCTGCAGCAGTGGGCTTTTAAAACTTTTGGTATACTCCTTTGCCAGAATAGCAGCCAGCTGCATCCGGACCTGCTCGTCTTCTTTTTTGCCGTCAACGGATGAGTGCAGGGCCTCTCCCAGAAGCCAGTTCAGAGCTTGTTCTGCGTTTGCCTTCTGGCCGCTGACAAGAGTCCTGACCCCCGCTTCATCCCCTGCATCAACCGCTGCCACCAGCCTGTTTACAAACTGCTCCATGGTGAGCTGCTCGGTAACCGGTTTTTTTGCTTCTGCAGCGGGAAGGTTTGCCAGGTTCTTTTGTGCCACCTCCAGCACCCACTGGTTGCCGGTTCTTTTGCTGATGCTGATTGCTTTCTCGTAGCAGGTGCGGGCCCTAGCGTAATCATGCAAAATGAAGTGATAGATGGCTGCGCTGTTATTCCATGCTGCGGCCAGATCCGGGTTCAGGGAAACCGCTTTTTCAAAATAGGTTTTTGCTTCAGGGTATTTTTTTATATTATAAAGGGCGTAGCCCATCCCGTAACAGAAGTCCGCGCTGTTCGGGTTTTGTAACAGCAATGATTCCATATAGACCACAGCTCCCTGAGGGTCCCCCAGGACTGTATAACTCCTGACGATCCCCCGGTAGCCCTGGGTAAAGGACGGGTCCTGGGCAATGGTTTTTTCGTAGAGGCGCAGCGCCTCTGCATAGTGCTTTTTTTGAAAGAGTGATTCTGCTTCCTGAAACAGTGCCGGGAAATTTTCTGCAGCGCTTAGCCGGGGGTGTGAGGGAGTGAGGAGGATAAAGCATATGATGATAGTCCATCGCCGTATCACAGTGAGGGTGATGCGCATGGGAAGCTTCTTTCCCTGTAAAATATGGTCCCTGATATCGGCTGTGCTTCAATACCTGCCGAAGCTGGAGACTCGCGAAGTATTGCTCAAAAATGCTCCCTCTGATGCCGAGGGGAAGTCCCTATCAGGTTGTTGAAAAAGTAGTTTTCTCCCCGGCTGGTCAAAAACATCCGGATGCAAGGCGCGCGAAATCGCGAGGAATGAGGCGTACTGTACCGTATGTCGCGATCATTCCCGATAGCTATCGGGAATGATCGCAATCCCGACGCAGGTCGGGACAGATGGGTGTTTTTAAACAGCCTGCTATTTGGTTATTATTTTATCTTTAATCTGGATCTGCTCTCCAGCTTTGACGTCTGCTATAAGCTTCCCGATAGTCATGTCCTCCAGAATATTTATGATCCGGGCTTCTCCCAGCTCTTTTGTTTCAGCGCCGAGCTTTTTCCCGGTTACGGGATGCACAATAGCCTCACCCTCCCGGTAAATGATGAATTTCATGTCCTTCTTGACGCGGCTGGCAGTGCCGAAATCAACATAGACATCCTTGCCCGCCGCCTTGATTACGATGCCCTCGACAAGGGGGAAGCTGTGCTTGAATTTCCAGGCAAGCCCGTTGACGATAAACTGGATCTGGGCGAGGTTTTTGTCCTCTGCATACACGTCTTTTGCGTCCATGAGGCCGGAGGTTTCCGTGTTGATGAGGCGGGCATAGATTTCAATCGAGTTTTTGGACTCATTGACGGTTCCCATTACAATGCACTCTGCCGCAATAATTTTCCCCACCTGCAGTGCCTTGGTTTTGTCGGTCAGATCAGTGGCGCTGAGTTTTAATTCCCTGAGCGCAGCTTCAAGCTCCGGGCCTCTGCTCACAATATTAAAGCGCTCCTGATTTAAAAATGCTGCTACCAGGTTGTCATAGACGGTGCTGCTTGCCGGCGTGGTATTACCCTTCTGTTCAAAGGGAAGCACTGCCACGCTCATCCGAGACCCTATTTTCATCACCGCCGGCACCTGGTACGTTATGGTTACTGTTTTTGATGCCGTAGTGCCCTTTTTATCCTGAACCTCGATCGCTATCTTGTTGTCTCCCGGCTGCAGTTCTATGAGCTGGCTGAAGAATATGTTTTTCCCCGGCTTAATGGAAAGCGGGGAGCCGTTTATTTTTACGCTGGCAATATCATCGGGGCCGGAGACGCTGCCGTCTATGTACATGGTTGCATAAAACACGGTCTGTTTTTCAGCAAGCTCCTTGAGCGTCAGCTTGAATGCGGGTCCCATCTGCTCCTGGAGAGCTGCGGTAAAGAGCCGGTTCTCACCGGTATCAAGTATGCCCTCGCCAGCCAGGGCCAGGCGAATGGGTTCTCTGCGCTGCGTCCGGCCCTGTGCGACAGCTTTATGCAGGGTTCTGCGAAGCGCAAGCTTTGGCACATAGACCAGGTTCAATTCACCGTTTGTTCTATTGCCGGCGACATCATTGGCGGCAAGCTTTATCGTGTTATTGCCCTCATGGAGCTGTACGGTATAGCTGAACTCAACATCCCGCTCTTTATTATAGGCCAGCTGCTGGTCATTGATTTTGAGCGACGTAATGCCCGACGCATCAGCAATGGCACCGCTTAATACGATTTTATCCTGCGCCACCTCCTGACCATCCGCAACATTTTTGAGATTCAGCTGCGGGCCTTCAAAATCTCCCGTAACGGCAACGGTTTTTTCTGAAACCTTGCCGAGAAGGTCGCTGGTTTTAATCTTGATCTCGTTTAACCCTTTTTTAAGCTTTACCTCTTTGGAAAATTCAAGCTTCTTCTCTGCCAGCTCAATAAAGAGCGGATCATTGTTTACCGCCACCTTATGGGCGTATGCCTCGTCTTTCACCTCGCCGGCAACTTTAAAGTTGAAACGGTTGCTGACAGCCTCTGCCCCGCCGGCAGACACGTTTATCGTGGCAGGGGCTGTTTCCGTCCTAGCCGATTTAAGGATAGCCGTGCGCACCTCATTCAAACAGTACTTGGCCCTGCCGGAATCCGCCTGCGACAGGGATTCCTCAAGCTGTTTCTGCGCTTCGGTAAAATTGCCGGTGTGAAAATAGGCCGCTCCCAGCTCGCGGTGGGGGAAATAGTCTATAAAGTGCATGCCATAGGTCCGGGCCCTGCGCTGATCCCGGTCCCGCTGACTGAGCGCTTCCCTGAAATCCGCGATGGCTTCCGGATAGAAACCGCCCTGCAGAAAAGAGCATCCGCGTTCGTAGAAGTTCCACCAGCGCTCGCGAAAGAGCCCCTTCACCACGCCGTACTGCTTGCCGTCTTTAAAATATTTTTTGTCCGGCGGGGTATTGCAGCCGCCGGTTAAACCAATAGAGATAAGCGTGGTAAGCAGCAGAATAGTTGAGAGTATTTTTTTTATTTTCATAGGCGTCATTTTTTTAAAAGTGAACGATCATTGAAGCGAGGAAGGTGTGCTGTTGATCATCTCTCTTGGCATTGGGGATCTCAGCCCTCACGCCATCAGCCCAGCGGTAAATATAGCAGCAGTCAAGCACCACATTCCCCAGTATTATCCCGGTGCCGGCGCTTACGCCGTAGTAATCTTTTGGGTGCCCGGTGCCTGGTTCCGGGTCGTAGAACATGCCGAAGCGCACGGGAACAATAGTTTTTTCGAGAATAAAAAGGTATTCGCCTCCGGCCCGCACCTGCGTGGTATCCCCGGGATGCGTTTTTCCCCAGGCGCCGCCGGCAATATTGGTCTTTGAGCCGCCGGCCCGAACATAAAATTCAGACCACTCGGTCCGGTACACATCTACGTCCACGGTTAATGCGTCAGACAGCCTGAAGGCAATACCCAGCCCGTAGGACTTGGGAAACTTAATGCGTATGTGTTCATCGTTTGAGACAAAAGGAGCAGAGCTTCTTCTGGCAAACGGCAGGGCAATGTCCCGGCCGAGCTCATAGGAGCTGCTTGAGCTGTAGGTGTGTCGATCGGCATCAGCAATGAACGGCGTTTTGAATACACCGCCTATGGTAATAACCTTGTTCACCTGCCAGAGAAATCCCAGGTTCATATTGAACGCTTCAAAATTTTCATTTTTTTCCTTGGTGATCGATTGATACCGGGACTGGACGAGCTTGCCGTTCGGGAGAAGCGCAAACCCCTTCCCGGTAACTTTTCTCACATTTTGCCAGCCGTTATTATAGCCGAGATTGTCGGTCCAGAAATTAAACGTTGTGCCAATCGACAGGCGCGGGGTGATCTGAACGGCAATGGCCGGGGCAAACGCCTTCAAGGCCCCGGTCTGGTTGAAATCTGTTTTTGTCTGGACATTCTGAAAGATGCCGCTGCTCCCGGTCGAACGGAAGTCGTAGTTAAAGGAGAGCTTGTTGTAAAAGTCATAAAGCCGCTGGTAGTTTAAAGAAACAACAAAGTTTTTATCAAAGGCCCTGAAGGGCAGCGCACAGCTCAGGTAATTCACGTCCTCCCGGGTTACGCTGTTCCAGCCGTCAGATTCCGGGTGGCTGGACGAGTTAAAGTGGCGTTTCCGGTACGCATAGGAGCCGACAATCGAAAATTCCGGGCGCTCCAGCTGGATGAGCCCGCCGGGGTTCCAGGAGGCAGCAGTGGCATCATCCGCCACGGCAATAAAGGCCCCGCCCATGGCCTGAGCACGGGCGCCGGAACCAACCGGGTTGGGAGATGAATTAATCTGCACGTCGGAAAATATTTGCGCAGATGCGTTTTGGACCTGGCAGAGCAGTACAACCGCCAGCGTGAGTATAAGTACGAGTAGCGTGGGATGCGGTTTTGTTAGAGCGCGTTGCATATAATACTCACTTATTAAATTAATATGATGGGTTATGACACCGTGCAGCATGACCGTTCCCCGGCATCTACTGGCTGATGATTTCCTCTACTTTCATTCCCGCGGCAAGGCCCGGTATCTCTTTTACCGGCGCTGCCGATGCACTCTTGGTATCAGCCGCTGCTGCCTGGAGGGTGCCGATTTCCCGAAGACCCTGCCCAGGATCTTTTCCCGCATCGAGCACCTTAAATCCCATGCCCTGTTTTACGCCCACCTCGGACCCGATGTTCAATACCACCTTGGTACCCTCGACAGCAGTTATATATCCCCGTACCGGATAGGCCCGGTCAAGCTTTGCCAGTATCTGGCGCGCGGTCTTCTCTGCAAGCTGGTTGATATCCTTGTCTGTTTCAGCAATAGCTGCCTTGAGGCTGGTGGTCTCTGTTTCCGTCAGGCGGATGCTGGCCTGAATATCTTTTCCGTAGCGCATCATAGAGCCGGTTGCAATAAGCCGGGCTGCAAGGATCTTGCCCACCTGCAGGGCTTTTTGCGGATCCACCAGGTCGGTAGTGCTCAGCTTCAGCTCTTCCAGGAGTTTATCCAGCAGCTCGCGCTCAACTACCTGCACCCGGCCGCTTTCCTGGAGAAGCCCGTTTACTTTCAGCTGGAAAAACTCGTCCTCTCCCTCCCGCATTGAAAAGCCGCCCTTATGCTGAAAATTTACAAAGCTTAACGTAATGGGCCGCGAGGTCCAGGCATCCTGCGGCGGTTTTGCTGCAGGGGCCTTCTTACTCGCTTCTACCAAGTCACCGACAAGCTTGTCAACCCTTTCCTGCCGCAATTTCTCATCGCCCACCTTCTGCTTCCGCTCAGCATCGGCAAGAAGACTTGTCGCTACCGCGTCCTGAGGATTCGCTTTTACCGCTTTCTGGTAATAGGTAGCTGCTTCTGCGACACTTCCCTTCCGTTCCAGGGCCACGCCCTGATTGGTGTTGATGACCGAGCTTGCAGGATTCAGAGACGCAGCCTCACCATAGTAGACGAGGGACTTTTCCGTATCTCCCTGCGATGAATAGATCCGTCCCAGACCATTGAGCGCCTCCGCGCGCTGCCAGGACGGGGCCCGCTTCTGCTGTGCCGCTTTTTCATATTCCTGGGCAGCCTCATCAAGCTTTCCCTGGGAGAACAGAATGTTGCCGTTAACAACATGCGCATACATGTTTCCGGGGAAGAGTTCCAGCGCTTTGCCGGCCATTTCCCGTGCCTTGTCCAGGTCGCCGCTCTCAAACAGGACTGCTGCCAGCCCCTCAAAGCGCCGGGAATCATTATCGGGGAGCTGCTCAAATGAGCGCTGTGCCTGCTCAGGCTGACTGGCATGCAGCAGGGCATAGGCGCGCCCATAGGGTTCCTGTACCTCCTGACCCCGCTGCCACTGCACCAGCAGCACAGCGCCGGCAAGCACCAGAATCGCCAGCACCGTACCCAGAATAAAACGCTTTCTTTTTATTTCGGCGACCTTCTGTTCATCAAAATAGACGGTTTCCCGGGCCGTGCTCCTGAGCTGCGCCCCCCCGAGAGCTTCCCGGGCCGGGGCCTCCTCCTCTTCCTCTGCGCCGGCTTCGGCAGAGGCGAAATAGTTGGCCCCCGGGTCTCCGTAGAGCATATAGCTTGCCCACACAATAGTGTCTTCCCCGTATTCTTTTACCAGAAAAAGTCGCGCCATCCGCAGCGCCTCGCCGATGGGAGCGCCGTCAATCATGTATTGATAAAATTTTTCGGCAAAGCGCGCGCTGGGCTCATCGAGCACCTCCCAAAAGGTGCCGATATAGTGCTGTACTCCGGCGAGCAGAAAGGCGTTTGCCAGACCGAAAATTTTTTCGCTGTATTTTTCTTCCAGCTTCCACTCTTCAGTCTGGCCGGACTGGCAGGCATTAGAGAATACCATGGCCGGCAATGGCCTGCCGCCCACCAGCTTCATAATATCAGCAGAGGTGAACTTGCCGCCCTCAAGGAGCCAGCCGCTGTTGGAAGGGTTTTCCGCATCATAGTCTGCATGGCCCGCATAGTGGACCATATCAAAGTTTCTCAGCTTCTCCATGATATAGTCAGCGCTGATCTGCCCGCTGCGCTGGTTGGCGTTCACCAGGGAAGGGCTCTTATCCATCCCTTCCCGGATTAGGCGCCCTTCGTCAAAAGCGCTCTTAAGGTCGCCGCGCGGGTCGGACAGTATCAGCATCTTCAGAGGCAAGGACAGGACCCGGGTCTTTATGTTCACCACCGAGTGTCTGGTTTTAACAATTCTGCCCATGTTAAATTTCTGGCAGAGAAACTGCTCGCCGTCATAGAGGAGCTCCCAGGGAATGTGCACCAGGGTATCATCGATATTAAAGACCAGGTCCTGCACTGCGGTGGCGCGGATAACTTCTTTGGCCCGCGCGGTCAGTAGATTATCAAACAGCACTGACCCGATATCACGCAGTTTTGCCAGAATATCTTTTGAAACGCGGCCGCGGGTGTTGGCCCGGTTCAAAACACTGATAACCTCCTGGCTGCGTTCTTCGATTTTATCCATGGAGACATGCATTTCCTCATAGGGGCGAAGCGAGCTTGATTCTTTCTCCGTGAGGACCAGAGAGGTGACTTTCAGGTTGTTGCCTTCCCGGGTAAGGTCCATTTCCAGGCGCCGGCGCACTTCCCGTTTCTTTTTAGTAAGCTTTTCCGCCGCACCGGAGGCCCCGGAGCGGGTGGCACCGGCAACCATTTCTTCATCGCCCCACACCACGCGGTATATGTCCAGGGCCTCTTCTTTACCTTTCACCTGTGCCTGCGTGACATAGCGGCAGATAATATCATCGGTTTTGCGCACCCCGTCATATACCGGTGCGGAGATGAGAATCTGGTCCGGATCACAGAGCGCTTCAACGCGGGCCGCCACATTTACCACATCGCCGAAAATGTCCCGGGACTCGACAATCCCTTCACCGGTATTGATGCCGATACGGATGTGAATCTGCTCTTTTGCAGATTTTCCTTTGTTGTGGTCACTCAAAGTCTGCTGCATGTTCGAGCCGGCGCGGACCGCCATGACCGGGTCATCAAACCCGGCCATGATGGCATCGCCGATCGTCTTTATGACCCGCCCCTGATGACTCTCGATCAGGGGGAACAGCATGTCATTGTGCTTCTGCACCATCAGCCGGCCCTCGATATCACCGCGGGATTCGAAGAAGGAGGTGGACCCCTTGATGTCGGTGAACATGACGGTTACCTGCTTGGTAAACTTCTCCTTGAGCAGGTCATCAATCTTTTTCCGTTCCTGGAGGAGCTTTTCTATATTATCCGGAAGGCTGTCAGGGGCTGATGCTTCTTTTTTCTCCGGGGTTTCTTTGATATCTTTTTGCTCTTCCATGATTATGACTCCTTTACGGCAAGCAACAGGTGACCCAACCTTTTTTCACCTTGATGGACGGTTATTTTATACTCTCCAAACATGATATTTTCAAACAGCGCTTCACCGCCGGCTGTTATGAACGATGCGATCTCCCGGGAGTCCTTCAGAATATTTACCCGCACGCCGTCGACCCGTGCCCCGGTATCCGGAGAGCTGGCCCGGACCTTGATGTTTGCAGTATGCTCTCCTATTTTTTCAACTTCTATTTCAAGCTTTATCTCTTTGAACGTTTTTTCTATCACCACCAGGTTCTTGGAGATAATGTGCTTATTGCCCCGGACATATACCGCCTCGGTCTCTTTAAAAAAAATAATTTCCATCAGGCTGTTCACCAGCCCGTCGCAGGCTGCCTTGAACCGCTTCCAGAGCGCCTGCAGCGGCTGCGTGTCCTGCGCGCCGATGCGGGAAAGCACTTTTTTTACAGCGCTGAACGGTATGGCGATAATTGACTCCTGCCCTTCCTCTTCCGGCAGCGCTGCTCCGGCGATGACTGCTTCAAGACAGATGTCACAATGGCAGAGATGCCGCTCCAGAGCCTGCTGCGCATTCATGTCCAGCCGGTTTCCGAGATAGTCTGCGAGCGCTTCCTCACCGGGACACGGCAGCACTTTATTTACCGGCCCCGCAGGTTTGAAATAACTGTCCAGCTGCTCTTTGACCACGGAGTCAGACACGGCGTTGTTTTCATTTTCGTCCATTGTACTGTATCGTACCCCAAGCCTTTCCGTCAATAAATACGTGAGTTTTACTTTAAATAGACGACCGGGAGACGGAATTCTTTGGCACTTTTTTCAATGCCTCCCGCAACTTCTCCCGCAGGTAATTGGCCCGGCTATAGACTGCGCTGGTTGAAGAATGAAATAGCGTGGCAATCTCCTGGGGAGGAGTTTCTTTATAATAAAAAAGCTTTAAAAAGAGCTGATCCTTCTGCGGAAGCGCTGCGATAACGCCGCGCAGAAGCTGTTGGCGTTCAAGGTCTTCAAGGTTCTGGAGAGGGTTGCGGGATGAAGCGGACAGCTGTTCCACCGCTCTCTTGGTTCCTTCCTCCGACAGGGA
>JAPLIX010000126.1 GCA_026388865.1 Pseudomonadota bacterium
ACTGCCACCAAATTCAGCTACCGAATCAGCAGTGCGCTCCCCGAATGTTAACTGGCGGTCAAATTCACTATTTGTGTCTTTAGATAAAAGTTCCTGCTTCTGTATACTCTTTAAAATTTCCGCATCCAGCACTGACAGTTCACCCCGTTCTGATTCGAGACTTTGTTTAAAATATTCTGCCCGGTAATGATTAAGGTCATTGAGGCATATAAACCCATTGTTAGACCAGTCCGGGTGGGCTTTTCTTATGAGCACAGCAATAGGTTCTCTTACCATTTCTCCGGGAATTACCTGATTAGACTTTACGGGTTTCTTGCAGAGTTGGCATATAATGGTTTGTTGTTTTATCTTTGACATAATTTATTGTCCTCCTGTAGTTCGACTGTGCATTCCTTAATAAACATATCTATGTTTGGATAAATAGTTTTCTGTCCATAGATTCTTTTGCATGCATATATACCTTTTTGAAATTGTTAACAATATTCATTTAGCCATTTTCAAAGCTGAATTTATGGATTTTCAAGTATCAAGGCAGGAAAGTGAAGCTTGTGTATCAACAGCGAGAGATGTTTAGCAGCTTAAATTCATTGATGACTTCATCTGCAAAGCGCCAATGGCAGTCAAAAAAAACATAGCCAAATTTTGTACTTTTAATGAATGGCCATCAACCGCTACTCATATGTCATTTATATCAAACAACATAAAGTATTTTCTATGCATCAGCCACACTCATACACTATCCCGGTTCCTCCTTTGGGCACACAGAATTTGATTGCATCAACCGGGCAGGCAATCTCGCAATTGCCGCATTCAAGACACTGCTCAATGTGGGCAACAACTGCCTTTTCCTGCTCCAGCGCAAAAACTTCTCCGCCGCAGATGGTAACGCAGTTGCCGCAGCCAATGCATGTATCCTGATCTACGCTAATAAATTTATTTGGAATCGGTATCCATATGCTCATATGTTCCTCCTAAAAGATAACCCCAGAAAAATACTCTGCGTTCTCTGCGATTAAACTCAAAACGGATGATCAAAGGTTTTGTTCCTGCTGAATGACTCCTGATTCTTCTGCACCCACTTCATAATAAGCGGAAACATTGTGGGGTTCTGCAAGAACGTGCCATACATGCCCAGCAGGTAATTTATCTTAGTTGCAATGATCCAGGCACCAAGCTCAATGTAACCGAACTCACCGCACTTCTCAGGATTGGGCGCACCAAGGATTATTGGCGATGCACCGAGGCGCATGTTCTCCACCATTTCATCTACCGTGCATTTATACTGCTCGATGAACCCTGCGCCAGTGCTCCAGTGCATGAGCCGCGTAGGGCTGAGCTCTGACAACTCAAAAGTACTGCTGTCTTTTTCCTTGTCGTTCTGTCGAAGCCACCTGAAACGCGCAGCGGTGAATTTGGACAATGCTTCTTCTGAAACATCGCCCTTCTCCAGCAGCGGGATGACAAACTGTGCGGCAAGGTGCCCGGACCCGCAGATGCCACCGACTGCCCCCGCATCACCGCAGATGATAAGCCCTGCCATGTACGGTTTTTTCAAAGGCGGGCCGGGCATGAACGTGGATGAGCGCTGCAACGGTTTATCAGGGAATCCCTCGCAGGGCCGAAGCATCCGCTTCACTTCCATTAATGTATAGAAATTCCGGATATATTCGTTCCGGGAATTCTTTTTGCTGCCAAGCATGGTGCCCACCGTTGTCCAGCTCGTTGGCGCATTTACGGTGACAATGCCCCCCGGCCTGAGGGCCAGGGTACATGCCCCCCATGGATACGGTGGGGTGAGCGTTGAGCCGAAGAATATGTGCCTACCATAATCAACATATTCAAACATCTCTTCTTCAGAGCGGAACTTCCAGGCTTCGCCATACTGGTACAGGCAACGGTTTATATCCCACTTTGTGAGCAATCCCGCCTTCTTGGCAAGGGTTGATATTCTGCCGTCTGCAGCAATGGTGAGGCGTGCCCTGATCTCATCCCCTGTTTCAGTAACCACGCCTTTAATGACATCGCCATCGCGCAGCACATCAGTGACCGCAATGCCGGTTCTCATTTCTACTCCAGCCTTTACCGCCTCTTGGGCCAGCTCCCTGACAAAAACCTGGTTGTTCACGCCATGAGTCTTCTTCCAGGTATCGCCGGGAGCCTTGGTATAGGTCTTATAGACAACCTGATTCTCTCTATTCACATAATAGTAAAACGCGCCCCTGCCGAGGTCGCCCGGATACAGGTGGGGAATCCTGTTCAGCACCCGCTCCATCAGTTCTACTAATTCAGGCCGGTTGGCAAAGATTATGCCCGGTGCATATTCAGTTGCCCCGTGACATTTGTCGCCCGGCGTTTTACTCATTTCCAGAAGCAGCGTCTTAAACCCTTTCTTTGCAAGGAAATATGCTGCTGTGGAACCGTTTGAACCTGCACCGACAACAACTGCATCATAGAGCATGGCTGTCTCCTCTTATGAATTTAATCAGTGATAAATTTTTTACACCTAAAACTACCTACCGCATTGTCTTCTCCGCAAGCACCATTGAGGTCTCAATCTGCCGCTCTGAGATGGTCCAGTACTTCCTGAGCAGCCGGTCTTTTTCCTCTTGAGTTACCATCACAAAACCGTGCTTCTCATAGAAGCGTATTGCCCATGTCGCGGCTGCCCAGGTTCCTATTAAAATCTGGCTGGCTGCCTTCTCTTTGAGCGCTTGCAGCAGCAGTCACCCTATACCCTGCCGCTGCCTGTCCGGTCGAATATAGGCGTGCCTG
>JAPLIX010000191.1 GCA_026388865.1 Pseudomonadota bacterium
GGGAGATACCCATGGCGTGATTCTGTATCAGGAACAGGTCATGAAAATAGCAAGCGCCCTGGCAAACTTTTCCCTGAGCGATGCGGACATCCTGCGGCGGGCCATGGGCAAGAAAAAGTCTTCGGAAATGCAGAAGCAGCAGGAAAAGTTTATGGAGGGCGCAAAGAAAAACAAAATTTCTCAGCAAAAAGCCCAGAAAATATTTGAGCTCATGTTAAAATTTGCTGAATACGGTTTCAATAAATCACATAGTGCTGCGTATGCGGTTATTGCCTACCAAACCGCATATCTTAAGGCCCACTATCCTGTTGAATTCATGGCAGCACTACTCAGCTGCGAGATGGATAATACGGATAAAGTAGTGCGGCATATTTTTGAGTGCAGGGAACACGCTATTGAGGTCCTCCCGCCAGATATTAATGCCAGCACCAGCGACTTTTCGGTAGACGGCAATAAAATTCGCTTTGGTTTGGCAGCAGTAAAAAATGTCGGTGTCAGTGCCATTGATTCTATCGTGAAGATTCGCTCTGAGTCAGGGCCTTTTATCTCTCTGCTTGACTTCTGCACGCGTGTCGATCTGCGCAAGGTGAACAAAAAAGTCCTGGAAAGCCTCATCAAATGCGGCGCCTTTGACTCCCTGCAGATCAAGCGCTCACAGCTGCTGGCTATCATGGAGGAAGTGGCTGACAAAGCACAGGCGCTGCAGAAAGAAAGTGAAAACAGCCAGCTGAGCATTTTTACCGCCTTGAAAGAGAACGGCAGAAGCGAAGATATAGATGCCATTCGCTATCCGGACATTCCAGAACTGAACGAGCATGAAAAGCTCATATACGAAAAAGAATGCCTCGGATTTTATTTGACCGGTCATCCGCTCAACAAGGTTTTCAATGTTCTTAAAAAGTTTACTACCATAGACACCCTTGAGGCGCAGGCAGCAGAGGAAGACGCTGATGTTACCATAGGGGGGGTGGTACAGAACTTAAAAGAATATAAAACTAAAAAAGGCGACATTATGGCTTTTGTCACTCTTGAAGACCTTTCCGGTTCTATAGAGCTGACTGTTTTCCCGGATCTGTATAAGCAGCATAGCACTCTTTTAAAAAGCGATAAACCGCTGCTGGTTAAAGGCAGGCTTACCATCGAGGGTGAAACAAAACGTAATATCGTGGTAAATGAAATCATATCGCTTGAGCAGGCCAGTGAACGACTGCATCCTGACACCCACATCAAGTTTTATATTGACCGCCTGACCATTAATGAAATAACCGGAATAAAAAATATTTTGCAGAATAATGCCGGTAAATCCCGGGTGTATATCCATGTTATTATTCCCGACACCAGTGAAACAGTGATCAGCCTCGGTAAAGACTATTACATAAACCCTTCAGAGCTGTTAGTCAGCGAAATAGAAGCACTTGTCGGAAAAAACTGCATTACCTATAACTGATACTATTGGTGGCAGGGTCAGTGAAATTATTCAATAGCAATATCCTTAACCCGGACAAGCCGGAACCAA
>JAPLIX010000038.1:0-1097 GCA_026388865.1 Pseudomonadota bacterium
TGCCGCGTCATATTATCCGAAGATGCCGAATCATAAAGTCCCCTATACCCGGCAGCACCTGGAAATTTTCAAAGAGGTTGAAGAACTGCTGAAAAAACAGTTCCCGGAAGTTTCCCTGCGCTGGGCCTGGACCATGGAGCCGGAATCAGTTGAAAAGGCGGTTGATGAATTAATCAGGGAAGATAAGGTCAAGACTATCGTGCACTGTGATATATTTCCGGTCTATTCATCCCTTGAACATTTCAACACTCTTTACCAGGATGTTAAGGATGCGGCAGCAGAGCGCGCCAAGGTGGTCTTCACCCCGTATCCCGGCGCTTACCCGTCTTTTCGCAAGGGCATAAAATTGATGGTTACGGATGAAATCCTGCCCCTGCCGAAAAAAGAGCGCAAGCTCCTCGTGCTCACCCGGCACGGCTGGCCTGATACTCCCGGAGATCCGTATCCTGAGCTTGCCCGCGTTTACTATGTGAACCTGAAGACTGAAATTGAAAAAGCTCTTGAAGGGACCAACACCCTGGTGGTCTACGCAGACACGGACTTTGCCGGAGACGATGTCGACAAAAAGCATACTAAGCTTGCAAGCTTTGAGGCCCTGGATTACGGCCTTGAAGAAAAGTATGACCACATCATCTTTCAAATGGTCGACTTTACCAGCGAGAACACCGACTCCATCTTTGCCATGCGCCTTGAAACTTTTGAACCCCTTAAATTTAAGTATGAGGGGAAAGTTCCCTACTCTGACTGGTCCAAACCCTTCAGAACCGAGCTTAAAGGGGGCAAGGATTTTCATTACACGTTGAAAGAGGAAAACCGGGAAAGCACCAGCAGGGTGGTGGTGCTGGGGGTTCCGGTCGGGCCGCGCTATCGACCGTACGTCTCGCAGGGCCTTTTTGACTGCATCGCCACTGTGTTAAAAGGAGAAAAGTGGCCGCAGCTGGTACTTGAAGTAAAAGAAAAGAAAAAAGGAATGTTTTAAGCCTCTCTGTATTGCCCGGGAGGGGCGAAGCTTAAAATCCTGCGCCCCTGCATCCCGGACCGCAGGCGGAAGGCCGATTGCAAAAATAGAAGCGCAGGAATAATCCGTGCTTCTATTT
>JAPLIX010000038.1:1134-3271 GCA_026388865.1 Pseudomonadota bacterium
AATTGCTGCCAAAGATTTTATTGCTCAGGCTTGATATCCCGGTATTTGTGTGATAGTATCGGGTAGTATGCTATAGAACTACTACAAATGCCGGCGCGCGGGTGCTTGGCTACTACCAGGTCGTCGTAAAGAACGAGGTGAACGGCAAACGGGTTGACAAACCGCGGCAGGGACTGATTGAAGCCGCGCGCGGATTTGTCCCGGAAATTAAGCGGGCATTTTCTCTACCTTAACTGACAATGCTTCATCCAACACTCAACACCATGCACAGATAAAGGAGGACAGTATGTCGCGCACAAGGTACACTCGGGGTGGGAAGTTAGCAAACGTTCTGGTATTATTTTTGTGTTTCCTCTTTCTGCCTGCAATGCCAGGCCCGGAAACGGTCAGCGCACAGTCAGCGCAGCCTGCCGCTGCGATACAGACTCCAAAGCCCCTGATCGTCTATTATTCACTCACCGGTAAAAACAAAATCATCTCTGCAGAGCTGCAAAAACAGCTCAACGCTCCTGTCGCAGAACCGAAAACAGCTTCCGAGCGCCCGGGCATCTGGGGTTTTATCGTCAGCGGATATGAAAACTTTTTTGACAAGGATGCGGAGCTGCAGCCGTTTACCACGGATATAGCTACCCATAGCCCGATCATCATCTGCTCACCCGTCTGGATGGGAAAGCTATCTTCGCCGGCCCGGACCATTCTTAAAAATCCGGCTTTCAAGGGTAAAGAGGTCTATATTTTTGCTTCATTTAACGGCCACTGGGCCGAGGAAAAAGAAGCGGAGCAGGTAAAAAATCTGGCCGGATCGGGGATAATCGTCAAGGGTGTTTACCGCATGGTGGTGGGCGGTAAAACCGAGGAAGAGATAAAAAAAGAGGTTGTAAAACAGCTGGAGAAAAAACCTATCCCTATACAAGCGGCAGCAGCTCCCTGATATATCGCCCGCAGCGGACATTGTTCCTTCGCCGGCCCGCGTAGTAAGCTGCCGTTTGTGCGCGGCGCCGGCAGCGCCGTTTTTTAAAAGCAGCGCACAAAAAAGAGCCGCACAAAAGGACAAGAGGGGGAAGTCCTGCCGGCGGCTCACTCTCCTCCGGTCTCCCGGAGGAGCATGTTCATGATCACCAGGGGGAGCGTATCTGCCGGCATTGGTCAGGCATACACGCTCCCCGCAGTTTTCTGCAGCCTTATTTTGCTGCTTTTTTCTTTGCAGGCATCACTTTTATTTTCTCAGCAGTGTTCGTACCTGCTTTGAGAATTACCTTAACCATCTCTCCCTGCTTTAAGGTGGAAATCTCTTTGGGGTCTACCACGATTTTCTTTTCTGCGTTGGTCTTCTTCTCTTTAATTACTATTTCATTCTTTGCCGCATCAATGGAAACGATCTCACCCTTTACCACCTCGGCTTTAGCCTTTGGCGCCTGGGTCTTTGCTTCCTCTGCTGCAAACCCCACTGCAGAAAAACTTATCATGACCAGTCCCGCTACTAATACCATCATTAATTTTTTCATATTGCGTACACCTCCTTTCTTATTATAATTAATGCACGCACAATAGCATATCTATAATTAAATAGAGATTAGAAGTAGATTAGAAAATTCTAATGGTTGGAAGCGAGTGCGGGCAAAGAGATAATAAAGGTAGTGCCCCCATTGAGGCTGCTTTCTACTGAAATGGTCCCATGGTGTGCTGCTACAATAGATTCGGCAATGCTTAAGCCAAGGCCAAACCCGCTGCTGCTGCGTGCTTTATCCACCCGGTAAAAGCGGTCAAAAATATGGGGCAGTTCCGCTGGCGGGATGCCAATACCGGTGTCCTGTATGGTAATGTGCACCGTATCCGCTGTTGCAGCGGCAGCTGACACCGACACTGCTCCGTGCGGCGGAGTATATTTTATGGCATTATCCAGGAGGTTGAGGAAAACCTGCTTCAGCTTCTGCTCGTCTCCCGGTATCATGAGGGGCTCATCTGCCAGGAGGGTAAGCGACAGGGCTTTTTCGCGGGCAAGGACTGCCATGTCTTCCACTGCTGCCCGCAGTACCCGCTGCAGATTAAACTCCTTGACGTCAAGTCCTGTTGCCTGATCTTCGACGCGGGCCAGCAGTAATAAGTTTTCCACAATTTTACGGATCCGCCGGATCTC
>JAPLIX010000080.1 GCA_026388865.1 Pseudomonadota bacterium
AACATATCTGTCTGGACCAGGCACAGCCTCCCCATACGGAACGCACTGGACGATGCTCTGGGTGAGGCGTTCAAGAGGTGATGATGAGTCGCACTTAAAAGTCATAACCAGAAAGTATCTTCCTGGCCACCACTTCGCCTCAATCGTGTATCCGATCGTTGGCATCTCAGGTGAGGGATCATGGAGGGCCCAACGTGCATTCATATCGTGAACTCTATAAGGAGGTTTTTCTTATTGGAAGTTAAAGCGCTGGATGGATATTCGGCAGAGCAGTCAGAGGCAGCCCCCTCCTTTGAATTACTATATAACTGGGGAAAATGTTAGTCAAGAAATATTAAAAAGGCCCAAAAGCAAAATAGACCTTCCCTGCACGTGTTGACCAAACCGTTGACCAAAACTCTTCTGAAATAAAAAAGAGGTTGCATCAAATGACGTAACCTCTTGATTTAGCATGGTGCCGAAGGGGGGACTCGAACCCCCACGGGTCGCCCCGCCACCCCCTCAAGATGGTGTGTCTACCAGTTCCACCACTTCGGCATTTCTTAAATTTATTCTGGACGCTGATAAACGCTGATTAAAAAGATATGTTCCCCGTCAGCGAATACCGGCGTGAATCTGCGTTCCCGAAGAATTTCGGGACTTCGCCGCTATTTCTTCGGTGCTGGTGCCTGCGCTGCCGGAGCGGGTGCAGCAGGTGCAGGAGCCGCAGCCGGTGCCGCAGACTTCTGCGCAGGCTGCGCCTTGGCGTCAGCGCCAGCCGATGCGCCGGGAGCGGGCTGAGCCGGCAGTGCCGGAGCAGCAGGAGCTGCCGTCATCGGCTTTACGCCCTTCATAAGCGAGCGAGCGCTCGGCTTTGAAGACACATACGCCAGCGCCAGGGAAGTAATCATGAAAACAATGGCTGCGCCGGTTGTGATTTTCGTTAAAAACGGTGCCGGGCCTGCACCGCCAAAAACAGTCTGTGAAGCACCGCCGAATGCAGCGCCCATTTCTGCGCCTTTTCCGGTCTGGAGCAGCACTATCAAAATAAGCGCTATGCACACTGCGATATGGATGATAACTAATAATACATACATAGGTGTCGTTCCTGAAAAGATTAAATCATTAAAAGTAAACCACAGAGCATACCGTTACCTCTGTGGTGCATAAATTATACATAAAAATTGAAATGAAATCAATCCAATTATTTATTTACTGTTCTTGAACCTGACGATCCTGATGAATGACTCTGCCTGCAGGCTTGCCCCGCCCACCAGCGCTCCGTCAATATTAGGCTGGGACATGAGTACATCGATGTTGTCCGGCTTCACGCTGCCCCCGTAAAGGATACGGATGTTCCGGGCAACCCCTCCGGCAGTCTGCGCGATAATGGTGCCGATTGCTTCATGAACCTCTTCCGCCTGCTGCGGGGTCGCGGTTTTCCCGGTCCCGATAGCCCAGACCGGCTCATACGCGATGACTATCTTTTCCATCTCCTGCGGTGCAAGTCCTTCAAGCCCCTCCCGAATCTGCTTCTCAACCACCTTCATAGTGCCACCGAATTCCCGCTCCTCAAGAGTTTCGCCAACGCAGACAATAGGCGTAAGGCCTGCCTTCAGTGCCGCCTTCAGCTTTTTATTCACGGTCGTGTCAGTCTCGCCAAAAAACTGCCGCCGCTCGGAGTGGCCGATAATGACATGAGTGCAGCCGGCATCCTTCAGCATGAGCGGAGAAACTTCACCGGTAAAAGCGCCCGCCTCTTCCCAGTACATATTCTGGCCTGCCACGGAAATATTTGTCCCGCTGAGCTCGGCAGCCACTGCAGCAAGCGCTGTAAACGGCGGGCTGACGACAATTTCCACGGAAACAACATCCGCAAGGTTTTCTTTAAGCTGCCGGACCAGCTCTATTGCCTCGCCCAGGTTCTTGTACATCTTCCAGTTACCCGCGATAATCGGTTTGCGCATCATTACCTCCATAAGAGCTGACAGCTGTCAGCCATCAGCTAATAGCTCTTTATTATTTATCCAGCGCCTTTATGCCCGGCAGCGTCTTGCCTTCCAGGAGTTCCATGAAAGCGCCTCCGGCTGTCGAGACAAAGCTCATCTTGTCAAACTTCCCTGATTTGTGCAGGGCTGCGTCCGTATCACCGCCCCCGACCACGCTCATGGCCGAAGAGTTTGCTATCTGGTCAATAACAGCGTACGTGCCTCTGCTGAATTCCTCTATCTCAAACACTCCCATGGGGCCGTTCCAGATGATTGTGCCGGCGCTTTTTATGACTGCGCCGAAAGCGGCAACCGTGTCCGGCCCGATGTCAAGCCCCATAAGGTCTGGTGTGATCTCTTTTACTGAGATGGTTTTGTAGGGCACGCAGGACTTCACCTCCCTGGCTGCCACGCAGTCAGTCGGCAGCACTATTTTCACTCCCCGCTCTCGAGCCTTCTGCATCGTTGTTTTTGCCGTCTCCAGCAGATCCTCTTCAACCAGGGATTTGCCTACTTCCAGCTCCTGTGCCTTGAGAAAGGTAAATGCCATGCCCCCGCCGATCAGCATCACATCAACCTTCTGGATGATATTTTCCAGCATCTCGAGCTTCCCCGAAACTTTAGCTCCGCCGATGATTGCCACCAGCGGCCGCCGCGGGTTGTTCATGGCTTTCTCAATGCTGGTTATCTCTTTTTTCATGAGAAAGCCGGCCCCGCATTCTTTGACAAAGCGGGTGATGGCTTCCACCGAGGCATGGGCGCGGTGGGAAACCGCGAACGCGTCATTGATGTACACACCGGCAAGCGCGGCCAGCTTTCTGGCAAACCCCTCATCATTTTTTTCTTCCTCAGCATAGAAGCGCAGGTTCTCAAGCAGCAGCACCTCCCCCGGCTTCAGTCCCGCGGCCTTTGCCCGCGCGTCATCGCCGATGCAGTCATCGGCAAATTGCACGTCTCTGCCCAGAAGCTCCTCCAGCCGCTTCTGCACCGGCAGCAGGCTGAATTCGTTTGCCACTTTCCCTTTTGGCCGGCCCAGATGCGAGGCAACCACGGCAGCGCCGCCCTTGTCCAGAACGTATTTAATGGTGGGAATAGTTTCCCGGATGCGAATATCATCCGTTATATTCCGGCTCTTATCCAGCGGCACATTAAAATCCGCGCGGATAAAAACTTTTTTGCCTTTAAAATCCATCCCGTCAATATATTGTATGGCCACCGCGGAATCCCTCCATGAATAAGTCATAGAGAAGCATTAAAATAGAATACAGAAGCCGAATTATTTTTCACATCCCGGCTTCTGCATTCCTTTTTCTGTTATCTATGAGTCTGCGTTCCTGTTGATTACAGCGTTTTTGCAATGTACGCGATAAGGTCTAAAATGCGTGACGAGTATCCGGTCTCATTATCATACCAGGACAGGACCTTCAGCATGTCGCCATCGATCATGGCAGTGGAAAGCCCGTCCACAATGGATGAGAAGTGACTGTTGTTAAAATCTATGGAAACGCACGGCTCCTCACAGAACTGCAGGATGCCCTTCAGCTCTCCCTGTGCCGCGCTCTTGAGAGCGGCGTTCACCTCTTTAACAGAGGTTTTCTTTCCCAGGCTTACAACCAGGTCAACCACGGACACATTCGGGGTAGGCACGCGGATAGCCATGCCGTCAAGCTTGCCCTTAAGCTCCGGGAGCACCAGCGCCACGGCAGAGGCCGCGCCGGTGCTGGTGGGGATCATGCTCAGGCATGCCGCGCGGGCGCGCCGCAAATCAGAGTGGGGCAGATCCAGCAGGCGCTGGTCATTGGTGTAGGAATGGATGGTGGTCATGAGGCCCTTTTGAATCGTGAATTTTTCATGCAGCACCTTGGCAATGGGTGCCAGGCAGTTAGTGGTGCAGGAGGCGTTGGAAAGCACCGTATGGTTCCTGGGATCATAGGCCTTTTCATTCACGCCCATCACAATGGTAACATCCGGCCCCTTCATGGGAGCAGTGACAATAACCTTTTTCGCGCCTGCCTGGATATGCCGGCTCGCGTCGTTTTTGTCACGCATGACCCCGGTCCCCTCCACCACGATCTCAACGCCCAGGTCTTTCCAGGGAATTTCCGCCGGGTTCTTGGTAGAAAAAACCTTCATCGCCTTGCCGTCCACCACGATCTCGCTGTCGCGCGCTTCAACACTCCCCTCATACGGGCCATGGACTGAATCATATTTAAAAAGATGGGCTAATGTTTTTGCGTCGGTTAGATCATTGATCGCCACAAATTCCATGTCTTTGCGGTTGCGGGCAAGCCGCATAACGCTTCTTCCAATCCTGCCGAATCCATTTATCCCTATTTTTAACGCCATAACACATCCTCCTCTCGTATGTACCTTCCCCTGTGATTACCCAAAAAAGACCTGCGCTATATCATACAGCTCCATGTTAACGCTTTTTCTGCCCTTGATCACTTCTTCAAGAGACACCGGGACGATGTCGCTGCCTTTCAATGCTGCCATATTTCCGAACTCCCCGGCGACAACCATATCGACCGCCTTAACGCCCAAGCGTGTGGCCAGCACCCGGTCATACGCGGTTGGCGTTCCGCCCCGCTGAACATGTCCCAGGATAGTAACGCGGGTGTCAATGTTTGTCAACTCCTCAAGCTTGTGCCCGATCAAATTTCCGATGCCCCCGAGCCGGATGTGATCAAAGTCATCGGTCTTTTCCTTTTCATACTTGACATCAAGGCCCTGCGGCATAAAGCCTTCAGCCACCACCACAATACTGAAGGTCTTGCCGGTGCGGTGCCGTTTTTTAATGGTCTCTGCGACTTCTTCAATGCTCATCGACCGCTCCGGGATGAGAATGCAGTCTGCGCCGCCGGCCATTCCCGCCACCGTTGCAATCCATCCGGTATGCCTGCCCATGACTTCAACAACCATGATCCGGTGGTGCGACTCGGCCGTGGTGTGAAGCCGGTCGATGGCCTCGGTGGCAATATGCACCGCCGTGTCAAAACCGAACGTGTAATCTGTGCCCAGCAGGTCATTATCAATGGTTTTGGGAACCCCGACAATTTTCAGCTGGTAATCCTGGTGCAGACGCCAGGCAACGCCCAGCGTATCTTCGCCGCCGACAGCGATTATAGCGTCAATGCCGAAGCGCTTGATATTGTTGAGCGTGCGCTGGAGATCCTCGCTTGATTTGTACGGATTGGTCCGGGAAGTGCCCAGAATAGTGCCGCCCCGGTGCAGAATGCCTGTTACTGCATAGTTTGTCAGGGGCTCGACCGTGCCCGAAACAAGGCCTTTCCATCCTTCCCGGATACCCAGCACTTCCAGATTATACGTGCCTATCGACCGTTTGACCACCGCCCGTATAACTGCATTGAGACCGGGGCAATCGCCGCCGCCTGTCAGGAGACCGATTTTTTTCATCTTCTATGCCTCTATCGTTAAGAGCAAATTGCAGCCGGGATAAAATAGAATTTTTATTTATCGCGTTCTGTGTTAAGTACCTATGAAGACAAACAGGTAATCCGGCACATTGAATATACAGGGTACAATAAAACACAAACAGCGGCGTTTTTCAATGAAAAAACTGCCCTTTTGTGGACTATGGACATAGTCCTGATAAGCAGGGAGATTATGGCATGAGACAGGAAAACCAGCATTAAAACCCAATCCTGGCTCGTTGAAATAGGTCCAGCATGCAAAAGACTACTGACAGCTTTGTTGAGCTCATAGAGTTGATCCGGACGCTCCGTGGCCCGAATGGCTGCCCCTGGGACCGGAAGCAGACCCCTGCTGATGTCAAAACATATCTTGTTGAAGAACTCTACGAGGTCCTCGAGGCCATTGACCGGGACGACAAAGAGCACCTTCAGGAAGAGGTCGGGGACCTGCTATTCATGATTCTGTTTCTGACTAACCTCTATGAGGAGAACAACACGTTCACCCTCAGGGAAGCGCTCAACGGCAGCATCAAGAAGATGGTCCACCGCCATCCCCATGTCTTTGGCGATATCAAGGCCGACACGGTTGAAGAAATAAGGGCCAACTGGCAGCGGCTCAAAGAGCGGGAAGGAAAGCCCCCCCGGAAATCCCTTCTGGGCAGCATCCCGGCACATCTGCCCGCGCTCTACGGAGCGTTTCGCATGACCCTGAAAGCGGCAAAGGTTGGCTTTGACTGGGAGAATCCGCATCAGGTCCTGGATAAAATAAAGGAAGAAATCGGGGAGCTGGAAGAAGCTCTGCAGGGGGCGGACCGGAAGAAAAAAGAGCAGGAGATGGGAGACCTCCTGTTCAGCGTGGCCAATTTAAGCCGCCACCTGGAAATTGAACCGGAACAGGCCCTGCGCTCCTGCAATGAAAAGTTCTTCAGGCGCTTCTGCTTCGTTGAGCAGGAGCTGCAGAAGCAGGGAAAGACTCCCCGCGAGGCAACGCTCGCGGAAATGGACGCGCTGTGGGAGGATGCAAAAAAACTGGAAAAAGAAAAGTAGCTATGAACCAGCGGAGAACTCAGAATATTTTCTTATTCTGATATTCAATTCGGAACTCAGGAACTCACGATGGGGAAAATAAAAACTTTCCTGATTTCCTGAGTTCCAGATGAT
>JAPLIX010000593.1 GCA_026388865.1 Pseudomonadota bacterium
ATGATGGTAAGTTTTAAACTAAACAACCTGTGACCATGGCCACCCCTGGGGTGGCTCACAACCATCAAGCCCCCCGCATTGCGGGGGCGTTATGACTGATGAGCTGCTGATTAATAATGCCAAGGGTGATCAGTATAATCCCTACATAGCCTATAACCCGAAAGATGACACCTATCTTATCAACTGGGAAGATTTCCGGAACGTCCCCACCTGGGAGCAGAATGGCGAGATTTACGGCGCGCTGCTTGACGGCAACGGTAAAGTGCTGGTCAATGACATTGCCATGATTGATGATTTCGGCACGGCCGATGAGGGCGATCAGCGCCTCAATGAAATCTCTTACAATCCGGACCGGAATGAGTTTTTGGCTACCTGGAGCGATACCGCTCCCTCGCTGGACCATGTCGGCGTGCGGGGAGTATTCATAACCGCGGATGGGAAGCTTGCCGGGCCAATATTTACCATTGCAGACAACGCCGGCCCGCAGATATTCCAGCATACCATCTATTCATCGATCAGGAAGAAGTATTTTATCCTGTGGGAAGACGGCAGAAATCAGGATGACCTGATCTCCGGCTGGAAAAATATAACGGACCTTGATATCTATGGCAAATGGATGAGCGCGGACGGCACGACCTTCAGCGATGAAGTTGTTTTCTGCGAAGAGCCGGGGGTGCAGCGCTACTCATCCCTTGGCTACGCTGAAAAAAGCGACCGGATGCTGGTTGCCTGGCAGGATGTAGTTGATGAAGACCTGACCCTGGGCGAGACGGACGACCAATCAGGGCAGCATGTAAAAGAAAAGGGCGGTAATGTGTATGCCATAGTCTATGGCACCCCCTGAAAATAGTATTACAGTCGTTGCTATGAAAAAAGCGGAGTCAGTGCCGGCTCCGCTTTTTTCATAAATAGGGGGTATGGTATTAACCAGCTTTTTTAAGTTACGGTTATGCCGCCTTTTCTGTTTGACACATCAAAGGCTTTTCCCTATAGTTTTTGAAAATCTATGTGAAGGTTTTTGTAACGGCATTTAAGGCAATTGATTGATTATGACCTTCGCGGTTGCTTTGCTGGCAACAAAAACGCCGGTTTTAAAGAGAGAAGAAGGGTATTGCGTCCGTAAAGATTATTCCCACCCTTGGAGGTGTTGGGTGAATAATAAAAAACTGATCATATCAAAAAGATTATCTGAAGTTTGGGAATGGAAAAAAGCGGTATACCGTGAGGTAGCTGATTTGCCACCCGAACAGGCCCTGAAGGAGTTACTTAAGAAGGCGCATGGAATAGCTGAAAAATATAAATTTCAGCGCTATTCCCCGGCGAGAACCTATGCTGTTAGAAAAGGTGACAATAAGTAGATATCACACAAGTAACTTGCAGAACATGAATGATAAGACCGTTCCAGACATTAAAACGATGAAATGTTTGTATTTTAATGATAGAATAATTGTGACTCAATGAAAAATATGAATTTTGAACTATCAACACATGTACAGGAAGAATCAGCAAGGAAAAGAATACCGCTGCCTTTACTCACTGGAGGTGCAACAATGAAAGTAACCTATGATCCAGAGGTAGATGTACTTTTCAAACCAACCCAGAGCCGGGTTGTCCTGATGTGTATCTCGATGTGTGAGGGACATGATGTGATCCTTTCCTTCGTGTGATGAGTGGAACAATCAGTGTCGCGTTCGCTGCGCCCGTGAGACTGGCTACATACCGGTTAGAACCCATCAAGGGTTTGGGCTAAAATATTGATGGGTGAGAGATTAGAATAATTCATAACAAGATAGTTAATCATGGCAGATAAACAGCTCGAAGAAGTTCTTGCTATCGCGATACAGCGCGAGGAAGAGGCTATTGCCTTTTATCAGGGTCTTTACCGCAGGGTTCAGGATGAAACGGCACAAGACACCTTAGCGTTTCTTGCCGGCGAGGAGAAAAAGCATAAAGAGTTTTTGCTCAATTACCGGGCGGGGGAATATAAAGCTGAAAGTTTGCGGATGAACACGGTGGTCGATTACAAAATTGCCGAGCACCGTGAAAAACAGGACAGTGCCGCAAGCCTGGAAAGCAAGGACGCCTATCTGGTGGCGGCGCACCGGGAGCTTGCCTCATACAATTTTTATACGTCACTTGCCGGGATACACCCTGCCGGGGAAGTGAAAGACCTGCTCCTGAAAATCGCCGGCGAGGAACTGCGGCACAAGGAAAAAGTCGAATACCTCTACGCTAACACCGCGTTCCCGCAGACTGACGGCGGCTGATCTTCTTATCGCAGGCTTCTTCCCAGGGCAACAAAAAGGTCCCTGGTTATTACACCTGGATGCCGTTTCTCTTTGGCGACCTGCTCGCTGAGCGCAATGATTTTGTCAATAAGCTCTTCGCCATCCTGCCTGTCAATGAGCACATCTGCAAGCGCCTGTATGGTATGGGCACACCACAAACCCCTTCCTTTAAGGTGCTTTTTCACCGTATCGACCAGCGCAAACTCCTCTATCGCCTGGACTTCGCACTGCTTGGCAAAATCAGTGCTGCACAGCAGGCATGCTGCCGCGTGGCTCATGGCAAGCTCTTTGGGCTCAGGAGGATTTTCCTGCACCTGCCGGTAGCTGAAATCCTTTGCCAGGTCAGCAAATGCATTTGTTGTATTAATGGTTGTGACTCCCTTGATGCCCTGTTTTCTGGTTATTTCTTCGGCACGCTTCTGCACTTTTTTGCCCGTTTCAAAGGAAACCGTCCCGTCAGACATTGACGAGCTCAGGATAAAGCGCGCATGGCAGCACCAGTGAATGGTCTCTGTTTCAATGACATCGTCATGATAGACCCCGCTTATATCCAGCTCGGCACGACATATCTCGGAGAGCTTCGGCGGGCAGTAGCCGCACATCTTAATATAATCATTTGCGTACTTCGGAACCCACTTCTGATCGTCCGGTTTGTATGCATCGCCATATCGCTTGAAGAAATCCTTCCTGCTCATCGAGTTCCGGAACGTTTCAAAACAGGTGGTTGAGCAAAACACCAGGTCCCTCAGTTCAATAAATTTCATGACTAAGTCTTTCCCGCACTGGTGACAGAGTATTTGATCGTCAGCCATAAGCACGCCTCCCGTGTAAATTGTGATTACCGCCCGCCATGCCGCAGCATGG
>JAPLIX010000580.1 GCA_026388865.1 Pseudomonadota bacterium
AATAAATGATATGGTGACGAAAGGGTTTGAATTGCGTTCGGCTACAGCAGTAACGAGATTTCTTGCCGGTGTTTTTGTCCTGCTGAGCTTGTGGGGATGCGTTCGGCAGAAGCCGGGGGAAGAAAATATTCCGCTCTCCCGCATACGGTGCTGGACAAATACTAACGTGCTGCGGGACCTGGCGTTTTCACCGGACCATACTGTCTGGGCGGCGACGCCGGGCGGATTGCTCACCTTCAGCAGGAGCAGCGGCCGGTTTGCCGTGTATACGGTTGCTTCCGGGCTGCCCAGCAATAACGTGCTGTGCGTACTGTACCGTGCCTCCGGTATCCTCTGGCTNNNNGCTGCGGGACTGCTCGATCAGACCGTAACCGCTCTTGCCGAGGGCGCTGACGGAACACTGTATGCCGGGACCGAGCGCGGCATGGTGCGTTTTGCCGGCAACGGCTGGGAGCCGGTTAATGACAGTCACGAATTTGCCCGCCGCCCGGTGCGGGCCATCGCCCGGGATGTTGACGGCAGCATGTGGTTTGTGAAGGAAAAAGCCCTGTCCCATTATATGACCAATGGAACCTGGGAAATTTATCATAAGGATATCCTTTCTACCAATACCAGGGTTCCGCCGTTGTTCAGATATCTGCTGTGCATCGCGGTGGACAGCAGCGGCACTAAATGGGTCGGGTCCGAGCATGGCGTATATGGCTATGACGGCCGCCGCTGGCAGTGGTATTTCAACCGGGGGCGACTGGGGACGGGCAGCGGCCTGCGTGACAATCGCATCGAAGCGGTTGCGGCAGGGCCCGTCAGGAAGCTTTTTATTGCCCATGGCAACAGCCCCGGCTTTGGTGACGGGCTCGGCATAGCATTTTCAAACGGCGCTGACCAGTGGACCTATCTCACCACGGCGGACGGGCTTCCCGCAAACAGCGTCTATACGCTGAAATTCGATGCCGGCCACACCCTCTGGGCAGGCACGGCACAGGGCCTTGCTGCTATAGACGGGCGGCACATTAGAGCCTTTCGCACGCCGGAATTAATCCCTGATAACCATGTCATAGACATGCTCTCAGACCAAGGCGGAAAAAGATACGCGCTGCTGGCCTCCGGCCTGGTTGAATGCGCGGGCAACGCCGTACAGCAGCTCCCGGCCCTGCCCGCCAGGGGAGCAGGCGCCGGCATCGCAGTTAGCGGCAGGGTCTATGTTGCCGGGGCTGAGAAGGGCCTCTCTATTTTTAGCAGCGGCAGCTGGGAGCAGGAGAGATTTTTTGCTGACCGGAAAATAGTTCATCTTGAAAAAGAAGAACCGGAGCAGGTGCTGGCAGTGGCTGCGGATGGCATATACCGCGGATCAGCGGGGAACTGGGAAAAAATTAAACTTGATCCTATGCCCGCTGGTTTTGTTCCATTGAAAATATTCCCCGACCGCCAGGGCCGGCTCTGGGTTGCGGGAACGAGCGGCCGGGTTAAGGGGGGAGCGCGCAGCGCGCTGGCTATCGTTCAGGGCAGGCGCCTGGTGAGTGTTCAAGTTCCTTCTTTGAGTGAGAGCTATGCATGCCTGAACCGCATCATCTTTGATCAGAACCACGAGCCGTATCTTGCAGGCCCCGCCGGTCTGTATCAATATAGTTTATCAGGATGGCAGCCGGTAGCTCTGCCTGTTGAACGGGGGAGCCTCTCAGCCGCGGCCTGGGACCCTCAGGGCCGGCTCTGGATAGCGGGCCGTGACCAGGGCTTGTTTATGCGTGACAACGGAATCTGGCGGGAGCTGCTTTTTGCTGGAAAGCAGTCGCCCGGGGGCATTACCTCGATTGCCTTTGACCATGATACGGCACTGTGGCTTGGCACCACCAATCAGGGGCTGCTGCGGATAGAGCTGAAAACAAAAACTCCTTGAACTGCCAGGGGCAATACGATATTACAATAAGCTTTATATGGTAATCACACCGACGGAACAGCACGCAGTGGAAAAAAGAGACTATTTTCAGACCGCTGATGTTATTAATGGTGCCATTCTTTTGCTCTGTTACCTGGCGCTCAGCATCTTTTCCCGCCTCTACACCATTTATCCCCTGGATGATGACTGGTCATACATCCGCGCGGCAGAGACGTTCTTTCAGACCGGGCAGATGAAATTTACTCCCTGGACGAGCCCCAGCCTTGTTTTTCAGGTTCTCTGGGGCGCGCTGTTTTGCTGGGTGCTGGGGTTCTCCGCCAATACCCTGGTAGTTTCAACGCTCGCCATCAGCTGTATCGGCATGGTCTTTTTCTACCTGCTGCTGCGCGAAGCCGGCTGGGAGCCGGGAAAGGCGCTCTGCCTGTGCCTCGTGTTTATCTTCAATCCATTTTCCTTTCCCCTGCTGTTTACCTTTTTTACTGACCACCATTTCCTTGGCCTGATGCTGGCGGCGCTCTTTTTCTATTACCGCGGAGCGCAGCGGGAAAGCATTTTCTGCCTTGTGCTCGGCTCAGTTTTTACCGCCCTGGCAGTGCTGGTTAGGCAGCAGGGACTGCTGCTTGCCGCAGGGGCGGGGCTCTATTTTCTGAGCAGCGGCAGGCGGCGGGATCGTGCAGCGCTGCAGGCAGCCGTGGCGCT
>JAPLIX010000234.1:0-1057 GCA_026388865.1 Pseudomonadota bacterium
CCCGGAACATCTTTTTTACCGACAATACTGATCAGCTTTTTATCCAGTAACGTTTTCAGTACACCGCCGCTGTCAACGCCTCTTATTTTCTCAACCTCCATCCTGGTAATCGGCTGCCGGTAGGCAATAATTGCCAGGGACTCAAGTGTTGGCTGGGTCAGGCGGAATGGTTTGGTCTTTTTAAGCCTTTTCAGCCACGGGGAAAAGGCGGTCTGGGTGCGCAGCTGATAGCCATTAGCCACTTCTTTCATCTGGAAGCCGCGGTTCTGCTCCTGGTATTCTTTTTGTAATTCTTCAATGGTCTCATCAATCTCTTTTTTAGTAACGTTCTCCAGAATCTGCTTGATCTTTTCAACGGTCAAGGGCGTATCAGATGCAAAAATGAGGGCTTCTATTATCGGTTTAAGCTCGGTTCTATCCATGGCGCTCCTTGATAAAAATCAAATTCCAACAGATTTGATTTAAAATTCGTCATCGAAATTATTAATCAAAGGACTCAGCTATATGATTCATCGACTGTGGCTGCCAGTGCATCACTGTTATCAGCCCCGGCATCAATCGAATATATATGGATGGTGCCGAACAGTGTTTGCTGTAATACCTTTACTGCCTGCAGGCGTATTAATTCAAGCAGCGCAAGAAAGGTGCTGACAATCTCAATCTTACTGCACAGATCTTTGAACAGGGAATCAAATGTAAGCGATTTTTTATCCTTAAGCATTTCCAGAATCCAGGCAATCTTGTCCTTTACCGATATCTGCTCAGCAGTCAACTGCATAAGCGCTTCGCTGTTACCGGTTTTATTAAGGACGGTCTTCAGCGCGCTTAACAGATCAAAAAGGCTGAGATCACCCAGCTCAGCGCTTTCGCCCAGTTTTAAGTTTCGTTCTTCAAAATAGCTCCTGGTGAAAACATCTTTTTCAAGGATATCTTTATCTTTGAGTACGAGGGCGGCATCCCGGTATTGCTGATATTCAATAAGCTGCCGGCGCAGTTCCTCAAGGGGATCAGGCACCTGCTCTGCAGCGCTTTCATCGTCCTGGTTGGGCAGAAGTGA
>JAPLIX010000234.1:1069-5965 GCA_026388865.1 Pseudomonadota bacterium
AGCAGGGACCTTGACTTGATATGCATAAGCGTCGCCGCCATGACCAGAAATTCTCCAGCAATTTCAAGGTTGAGAGCCTTCATCAGGTCAAGATATTCCAGGTACTGCTGCGTTATGGTAATAATATGAATATCGTAGATATCTATCTCATTCTTTCTTATAAGATAGAGCAGCAGATCGAGAGGACCCTCAAATATTTCCAATTTTACCTTGTAGGTCATAATATTAACGCTGCTTGTGTCTTTATGGCAGACGCACGGAAAAGGTTATCTTTATTAATACAAACGTATCCTAAAGTAAAGGGATGCTTTTGTCTTCAGCAAAAAAGCGCTGTTATGCGACCTCTTTGGTGAATTTTTTTCTGATATATTCAAGCTCATTCTTTCTGCCCGCTACTTTTTTATCAAGGACGGCATTATGCAGATCATCCAGTATCTGCGTATAGATCTTTCCCGGTTTTATTCCCATGCGGATGAGGTCATCTCCGGTTACGTGTATGGTGCAATTCTGCAAATGAGTAAAATAGAGGGAAACAGCCTTTTTAACCGCCTGCTGATTTGTTTTTGCCATCAGATAGAGGCATACCTCAACCGGCAGGCCATGGAGATGTCGATACAGTTCGCTGTTTTTAAATGAGCGTTTGGTGAGCATCCAATTCATCACCTCGAGCCCCTGAGTTTTTGCGCTCATTATTTTCCCCGCTTCATTTTTATGTATATGGAAAGACGCGCACAGGGACTCTGTTTCAGCGATGGTCAGCTGATCAATAAGCCCGATAAAGTAGACCAGCCACTGCTCGCACGTATTGTCAAGAAAGAGCAGCTTAAACCAGGACCATACATCTTTGCAGTTTTTGAGCAGGGCTCTCATTCCTGCCGTATAGTGTATTGCCGGGTGAATATATTTAAGCAACCCGAATTCCGCCATGCGCCGTATAATGGAAAGCGCCTTTTCCTCCTTTAATATAAGCTGCAGCTCGGTAGCTATACGCTTGCCGCTCAGGTTTTTCAAAAAGTCCATCTTAATGGCATTTTCTATCAGGCTTCTGGTAAGCTTGCTCAGGCGGAATGAAAATCGCTGCTCAAAACGCAGTGCGCGAAATATCCGTGTAGGGTCTTCAACAAAGCTCAGGTTGTGTAGAATACGAATAAACTTTTCCTTTATATCACGGTTGGCGCCGAAAAAATCGATGAGGCTGCCCCATGAGGCCTGATTAAGCTGGATAGCAAGCGTATTGATGGTGAAATCCCTTCTATACATATCAAGTTTAATAGAGCTCCACTCAACCTGCGGTTGAGCCGCCGGATGCTCATAGTACTCAAGCCGCGCTGATGCAACATCAATTTTCAGCCCTTCGGGGAGCTGCAAAACTGCAGTGCCGTATCTTTTATGCTCTTTCAACTTACCATTGCGTGCGGCGGCAAAGGCACGGGCAAATTTGATACCGTCACCTTCCACCACTATATCAATATCATAATTTTCAAACCGGAGAAAAACATCCCGCACAAAGCCCCCCACGGCATAAACATTATATCCCAGATCGTCGGCTACCCGGCCAATATCTTTTAAAAGCACTACCAGCGGTTTTGTCAGCCGCTCCCGTAAACTGGCGTTGATAATCCTTTTCCGTGAAGGGTGTGCCGATGGTTCAATCTCAAGGCTGTCAGGGCTAACATCAACATGGAGCACCCGCAGCAGATCGGTGCGGGTGATAGCGCCAACGAGTGTTCGTCCTTTGACCACCGGAAGAAAGCGCTGATTGTTCTCTATGATAGCGCGCTGAATGGCGGAAAGCTGCGTATGCGGCGTAACTGTGGTAAATTCAGTGGTCATAAAATCACTCACCGATACCTGTTTTAATCCGTGAAAAGATGCCTTTTCAACGATCTGCCGCGAAATGAGACCCACCAGTTTATCTCTATCCACGACAGGAAGCACGTTTATATTATATCGCGTCAGCAGCTCGCCGGCTTTCTGCACTGTTTCATCTGCCGCAATGACTTTTACCGGTGAAGCCATAAAATCCCTTGCTGTCTTCACCGGTTTGATTTTGCTATGCAGCACTTCCAGCAGTTTCTGTTCCACCTGGGACAGGGTCATGTTGTGTATGGTTGCTGCAGCTGCCGTCGGATGCCCTCCCCCGCCGAATTCAGATACAACCTCCCCGGCGTTGACTTCAGGAATGCGGCTTCTGGCTACCAGGTAGATTCTGTCATCCATATTGGCAATAGCAAACAGCACATTGGCATTCTGCATATCTTTTAATCTATGGACCAGTGCCGAGAATTCTCCCACATAGCTGCTGTATGATGCGGTAGCAAACATCACCTGGATACCGTTTATATTTTTTATAGAGGTATTTTCCACCAGTTCATTGAGCAGTAAAACCTGGCCTGCGGTGAGCTCCCGGGTAATCAAATCAGACACCATGTTGAGTCTGGCACCTTTAGCAAGGAGGTACGAGGCTGCCTGGAAATCTTCAGGAGTGGTGGAGGCAAAGGTAAGGTTTCCCGTGTCCTCATATATACCCAGCATGAGAACAGTCGCCTCATCAGGGGTGATATCAATGCCCCGTTCCTGTAGAATCTGGCACATTATGGTTGAGGTGGCGCCGACCGGCTTTATCTTTTCTACTGCTCCGGTTATATCCTCCGGAGAACCAGGATGATGGTCATAGATATGAACTTCGACATCGTCCCGATTGCAGAGCGCGGCAAATTTTCCTATCCGGTGCGGCTGCCGGATGTCTACCAGGATCAGCCGCCGTATCTTATTGAGCGGAATGTTTTTAACTTTTTCTGTCTGAAATAAATACATGGTTGAGCGCAGAAAAAAATCTCGAAGATTTTTTTCCTGACCACCCGGAAATGCAAGCACCGCATCAGGATACAGCTTCTTGGCTGCAAGCATAGATGCCAGTCCGTCAAAATCAGCATTAATGTGCGTTGTAATAACTTCCATCAAAATAAAGTTTAAGGTTTAAGGTTTCGGGTTTAATGTTTCATGTTACCGGTTATTTGTACTTTATTCCCTTGATATTTGACTTGCGCAAATATTCCATCAGCCTGCTAATCATCCGGGAAATTGCAGTGTTCATTTCAAATAATTCTTTAAATTTGTTTTCATCTATATATCCCTGATCTAAAACAATATACAGTTGCGATCGCAATTCGCCTGCAGAGCCTTTGTCAACAGATAGAAATTGTATAAACTCACCAGTACCGCCTCTCTCAAACCCTTCGGCTATATTGGAAATAATTGATATAGCAGATCTGATTATTTGATCTCGTAATATAAAGTCTCTGGATAAATTGCTTTCTCTGGAAATTGCATAAATTTCTTTTGCAAATTCACGTGACTTCTGCCAAACCTCCAAATCCTCGAAACATTTTAAACTTGCCATTACTGATCTTCAAAATGATCTTCAAACCTTAAACTTTGAACCTTAAACTTTAAACCTTAAACTTTGAACCTTATACTTTAAACTTTGAGCTACCCCCGTGGATGGTATTTATTATGTATGGTTTTCAGCCGTTCCTTTTCAACGTGGGTGTAAATTTGTGTGGTTGAGATATCCTCATGCCCGAGCATTGTTTGTACTGAGCGAAGATCGGCTCCGCCTGCAAGCAAATGGCTGGCAAATGAGTGCCGCAATGTGTGTGGTGATATTTTCCTTACAATGCCGACCTTCAAGCAATATTTTTTTATCAGCTTCCAGAATCCCTGCCTGCTCATTCGCGCCCCGGAGCGGTTAGTAAAGAGATACCGGCTTGTTTTGTTACGCAATATTTTTTGCCGTGCTTCCAGCACATATTGTTTTATCCATTTCAGAGCTTCTTCTCCGACCGGAATGACCCGCTCTTTTGAGCCCTTGCCCATGACGAGTACAAAACCGGCTTCGACATTAAGAGCATTAACCGTAAGAGACATTAGTTCAGAAACCCTGAGTCCGGCGGCATATAACAGCTCAAAGAGTGCACGGTCTCTTAATCCAAGCTCTTTTTTCGTGTCAGGCGCATTAATCAGTGCTTCTACTTCTGCTAAACTCAAGACATTGGGAAGCTTCTTTTCCAGCCGCGGGGTTTCCACATCCTGCATTGGGTTTCTTTCCAGTATGCCATCCTGAACCAGAAACTTAAAAAATGTTTTTATGCATGAGAGTGCCCGCGCTCGAGAGCGGGAAGAAAGTCCGTATTTTTTTTCGTGATTTAGAAATGAAAGCAGGTCATGGCGGGTGCAGGTGATAACGGTCCTGTCGCTTTTTGATTCAAGAAAAACTAAATATTTTTTAAGATCTCTGCCATATGATTCCAGGGTGTTTGCCGCAAGCCTCCGTTCTACGGCCAGATAATTATAGAAGCGGTCTAAAAGCTCATCAGACTTTTGTTTCATGTGCGTTGCTCATGGCTGGTAGTTCAGCGCTTCCCGTGCTTTTATAAGCTTTGTGATTGCCCAGTTATAGGGCAGGTCAATGTCCCTTTCCATGCCCTTTTGTACTACTGCCCCGTTGAGGGCATCTATCTCAGTTCTTTTATGTCGCAGTATATCCTGCAGCATTGAAGGATGGTGGTCAAAGGTTCGCGGTATGAGCGTGGAGAAGAGCTGCTCGGTGTATTCATCAGAAGTCTTCCAGTCGAGTTCAATGGACTTAGCCCTGATGACCGTGAATATCTCCGCAACTATCTGACGCATGATTTCACGGGACCCCTCATGCGCAAGCAATGCACCGTAATGCACCTTCATAACCGTGGCAAGGCCGTTCAACGCGCAGTTATACAGAACCTTGCCCCAAATATATTTTTCTATCGAATCCGTCGCCTCCGCCGGTATACCGGCAGCAGTCAGCATCTGAGCAAGGCTCTCAACAAACGCCCTTTCAATTCCTCCGGGCAGGCC
>JAPLIX010000378.1 GCA_026388865.1 Pseudomonadota bacterium
CCGCTTTTCCAGGGCCAGATCAAGGGTCACGTACACCCGGTACTCCATGGCCTTGTCATTCTTGTTATAGGAGACAATCTGTTCCCGGACTGTCTTTATGGTCCCCCTGAGAATCACATCCGCCTTATCAACGCTCACCACCTGAAGCCGTTTGCCCTGAATAAATTGATCGGCAAAAGCGCTGGTAAATGCTGACTCGGCACCCGCCTCAAAGGTCTCATTTTTAAAATAGGGAATGGCAATAGTGTTGATGCCGCCAAGCAGGGGGTTATTTTTTCCGGCCAGCCGGTAGCCGCACCCGGCTGCTGCAAGCAGTATCATAATAATCGTGCATTTTAAAAAGAGCTGTTTTGTTTTCATCTTTATATGACCACTATATTTATAAGTTTGCCCGGCACGGTGATAATCTTTTTTATCTGTTTGCCGGAAATCCACGGCTGAACTTTTTCGCTGGCCATGGCCTGCTCTTGAATCTCTTCCGCTGAAGCCCTGGCGCTGACAATGAGCTGCCCCCGCAGCTTGCCATTGACCTGAATAACAATTACCGCTTCCTCGGCCTCTGCTATGGCCGGGTCAAAGGAGGGCCACGGCTTCTTTATAATACTATCGCTTCCGCCCAGCTCGCGCCACAGCTCTTCGCAGAGGTGCGGCACCATGGGAGCAAGCAGCAGGACCACGGCTTCTACTGCCTCCCGCAGGGCTGACCATGCCTGCGGGCCCGGTATCTGCCGGGGGTCAAACTGGTAGAGTTGGTTGACCAGCTCCATCACCGCGCTGATGGCAGTATTAAAATGAAACCGCTCGGCGATGTCTTCAGTCACTTTTTTAATGGTCTGGTGGGTTTTCCTCCGCAGCTCCCGTATCGCCGCTTCTGTTACATCACCTGAAACGACGGGGGTTGCCGCTGCCAGCTCCTCCCGGTATTCTGCTGCCAGCCGCCACACCCGGGACAGGAAGCGGTACGCGCCCTCAACCCCCTGGTCGCTCCACTCAAGATCCCTTTCCGGCGGCGCGGCAAACAAACAGAAGAGCCGCGCCGTGTCAGCCCCGTATCTCTCTATGAGCTGCTCCGGGTCAATCACGTTCCTGGTTGATTTGGACATCTTCTCTATTCTTCCCATCTGCACGGGACTGCCGCACAGTTTGCAGACGCCGTTCTCCGCGTCTTCGGGGTAGAGCCAGCCGTGCGTCCTACAGCGCTGCGTCTCCTTGCACACCATGCCCTGGGTGAGGAGGTTCACAAACGGCTCATCCACCTGAACCAGCCCCAGATCGCGCAGCACCTTGGTGAAGAACCGCGCGTAGAGAAGATGCAGCACCGCATGCTCAATGCCGCCAATATACTGGTCAACCGGCATCCAGTATTGTACCTTTGCCGCATCAAGTGGCCCCGTATCATAATCGGGGCAGGCATAGCGCTCAAAATACCAGGATGATTCCACGAAGGTGTCCATGGTGTCAGTCTCCCTCCGGGCGGGCTTTGCGCAGCGCGGGCAAACCGTATTCACAAAGCCGGGGGATCTTGCCAGCGGCGACTGCCCCATGCCGGTAAATGCCACATCTTTGGGCAGCACCACCGGCAGGTCCTTCTCCGGCACCGGCACGATGCCGCAGGTGTCACAGTAGATAACGGGGATGGGATTTCCCCAGTAGCGCTGCCGGGAAATGCCCCAGTCCTTCAAGCGGTAGTTCACCGCTTTTTTGCCGAGGCCCTTCTGTTCAAGATGCGCGGTAATCTTTTCCATGGCCGCAATATTTTTTATGCCGTTGAACTGCTGCGAGTTGACCATGATGCCCTCTTCCACATAGGCCTGGGTCATGGTCTTCGGGTCAAGCGTCTCGCCCTCGGGCTGGATGACAACGATTAGATCAAGGCCGTATTTTCTGGTAAACTCAAAATCCCGCTGGTCATGGGTCGGCACTGCCATGACCGCGCCGGTGCCGTATTCCATGAGAACAAAATTCGCCACATAGACGGGCATCCGGAATCCGCTCACCGGGTTGATGCAGTAGGCGCCGGTGAACACGCCCTCCTTCTCCAGGTCTTCGGCTGTGCGCACGGTCTTGTCCTGCTTCAAAATCCGCTCGATGAATGACTGCACGCTTTCGCGCTGGGGAGTGCCTTGCGCAAGCTTGAGCGCAAGCGGGTTCTCCGGCGCGAGGCTCATGAACGTTGCGCCGTACAGGGTATCAGGCCGGGTAGTAAAGACGGTTATCTTCTCGGATGAATTTTCCAGCGCAAAATCTATCTCCGTGCCATAGCTTCTGCCGATCCAGTTGCGCTGCATGGTGACGACGCGCTCCGGCCAGCCGGTAAGCGTGTCAAGGGATGCGAGCAGCTCATCAGCATATTTGGTGATGCGAAAAAACCACTGGGAAAGCTCTTTCTGGGTGACCTCGTTCTTGCAGCGCCAGCACGAACCGTTTTCCACCTGTTCGTTGGCGAGCACGGTCTGGCAGGATTCGCACCAGTTCACAAAAGATTTTTTGCGATACACCAGATCCCGCTCAAGCATCTTCAGAAACAGCCACTGCTCCCACTTGTAGTAGCTGAGGTCGCAGGTCGCAAGCTCCCGGTCCCAGTCATAGCTGAAGCCCATGCGCTTCAGCTGGCC
>JAPLIX010000318.1 GCA_026388865.1 Pseudomonadota bacterium
AAAAAAGAGATCGCAAAGATTCTTAAAGAGAGAAAATGGGGCACCCTGATGGGGGTTGATGGCAAAAAGCCTTACGGTGTCGAGGTGGCGTACACGGTTCTCGGGAAGTACCTGTATGTCATTTTCAACCCTGCCGGCAGGATGGCGCGCTGCTTTAAAAACAATAAAAAGGCTGCATTCAAACTATGCACCGCTGATAATGAGCTCGCAAACTGGGAAGCGGTCATCGTGGAAGGAACCATGGAGCGGGTCATGGTCCCGGCAGACATCAGGCGGGCTTTCAGGGAACTGGCCCTGAAGCTGGGTTATGATAAGAATTTATACATTAAGATGGCAGAGAAATACGCGGCCAATCCAAAGCAGTCTCCCGTGCACCGGATACTGATTGCTGAGGTGGGAGGAAAGAGCAGCTCTTAAGGAACTGCTCGTATATTCCGGAAGCTGTTCAGCGTTCTATCAGGTTGTTGAAAAAGTTGGTTTTCCCAGGCTGGTCAAAAATGCACAGATGCAAGGCTGCCGAAATCCTGAGAAGTGAGGCGTACTTCAGGGTACGCCGCAACGACGAAGGAAGAGGGAAACGCAGCAGATGGTCCTTTTTCAACAGCCTGTTAGCGTTCTGAAATCTCCAGCAATATTCCACCGGTGCCCTTGGGGTGGAGGAAGGCGATGCGCGCCTTGCCGGCTCCGTAGCGTGGCTTCTCATCAATGAGCCGGAAACCTTTTGCTTTCAGCTCTTCAAGTGCCTGCTCAATATTATCAACGCGCAGCGCTATATGCTGGACCCCCTCCCCGCGGCTTTCGATGAACTTTGCCACCGGCCCGTCAGGGGATGTTGATTCCAGCAGTTCGATTTCGCTGTCACCGACCGGTATAAACCCGACCTTCACCTTCTGCTCTTCCACCACTTCTGTTGAAGTCAGCTTCAGCCCCAGCACATCCTGATAAAGCTTGAGCGCCTCGTCCATATTCTTTACCGCAATACCAATGTGATCAATTTTCAGTACCTTCATAGCTTTCTCCTCTTCATGAAATAAATCCTAAATTCTAATTTCGAAATCCTAAACAAATCCAAAACACCAATTAATTAAAACGTCCTGTTTTGATATTTGAGTTTTGTCATTTGAAATTTATTAGAATTTAGTGTTTAGAAATTAGATTTTTATTTATTTCTGTTCTAGCGGTTTCACAATCCGCTCCACACAGCTATACGGGTCTTCTTCGCGGGCCGCTACTTTTTCCACCAGCTTTTCAAAGCGGCCGTTCTGTTTAATCTGTGACTGGACCAGGCGTGAAACCCTGCGCTCCACAAGCCTGATGATTTCGGTGCGGAGCCGCTCTTTTCTTCTGGCGGCAAGAGAGCCGGAAATGGTGAGAAACTCCCGGTGCTCCTGCACCGCCTTGAGCAGTTCCTCTATTCCTTCATTCTGGGTAGCAGAGGTCTTTATAATCGGCGGCCGCCAGGGGCCTGGTGCAGTATTTAAGTCAAGCATCTGCCTGATGGAAGTAATCAGGCCGTCAGCTCCTTCCCGGTCAGCCTTGTTGACCACGAAGATGTCGGCAATCTCCATGATGCCGGCCTTTATTGACTGGATGTCATCACCTGCTCCGGGCATCAGAACCAGCACCGAGGTGTCTGCTGTTTTAAATATATCAACCTCGTCCTGCCCAACGCCTACCGTCTCGATGATCACAACGTCCTTCCCCGCGGCATCAAGGATTTTAGCAATATCTCCTGCTGCGCGCGAAAGCCCACCCATGCTGCCCCGGGTGCTGACGCTGCGGATGAACACCTCCTGCTCGGTGATGATGTCGCGCATCCGTATGCGGTCGCCAAGCAGCGCGCCGCCGGAAAACGGGCTCGACGGGTCGATGGCGACAATGCCGATCTTTTTCCCCTGCCGGCAGAGCTGCAGGGTGATCTTATCAACCAGCGTGCTTTTGCCTGCTCCGGGAGGTCCGGTGAAGCCGATGGTGTAAGCGGTGCCGGTATGGGAAAAAATGGACTGCATGGCCGCGGTTGCCTCCGGCAGTTCATTTTCCACGATCGTGATGAGCCGGGCAATGTCCCGGACGTTGCCCCTTAATACGCCTTCGATGATAGTCATGCAGGAGTGATGGGCGAGAAACAGTTGTTAGGTAACGTTCTCTTTGACAAAGTTGACGATTACTTCCGTAGAGGTTCCCGGGCCGAAAACCTCCCTGATCCCTGCCTGTTTTAACCCCGGGATATCATCCTGGGGAATTACCCCGCCGCCCATCACCAGAATATTCTCTCCGCCCTTTTCCCGGAGCAGCTGGGTGATGCGGGGGAACAGATGATTGTGGGCCCCGGACAGTATGCTCAGAAGCAGCGCGTCCACGTCTTCCTGAAGGGCAGCGGTTACAATCTGCTCCGGGGTCTGGCGCAGTCCGGTGTAAATGACCTCCATGCCCGCATCCCTGAGCGCCCGGGCTATAACCTTTGCCCCCCGGTCATGGCCATCAAGACCGGGTTTGGCAACCATTACTCGTACTATTGTGTCTTTTCCCATGCTACCTCCAGCTTGTATAATGCAACCAACTATACGGACTTAATAAATCTCGATGCTCCCTCTCTAAATTCTAAACAATCTAAAAGATCCGCTTTTAACATTTCTATAGGACATATAAAAAAACAAAGTTTGCAAAAAGTAACACACGGCCTTTTCCAGTGTCAAGGTTTTTTAATCCGCTCCCCTTGAGGGAGAACTGTGCCTTGACACAATAAACCATTTTTGTTACTACTGTTACAGGTAAAAGATAATTATCCGTTTTTAAATCATTTTTTTGCGCATTCGAAGGAAATTGCAAGATGAAACCACAGAGACCACTGAGAAATACTCTGTGTTCTCAAAAAGAGTTTCCATTAAGCGCTATATATATATATAGCACAAGTGTTGACCTATTTAAGAGCACTGGATAAGAGAGCTGGTTTATTGATAAATGTTAATTGAAAAGGTTAAAGGAAGAGATAAAGAGATTAATCCATTTGAGGCCACAGAGGGGGTTAACGTACTTTTTGTTAACTTATTGAAAAATATTATTTTCTCTGTCCACCCTCCGCAGTCCATCATCCTCTCGTCTTCCAAAGCACGCTTTATGCGGAAGGCAGGCAGTGATAGGTGGAATGGGTGCTACGGAGGACGGGCGTTCTCTGTGGTTAATTTTTTTATACTGTTCGCGGGTAAAGGATACAAGCCATGGAAGTGATGGAGGCGATCAAGGGCAGACGCAGTATTCGCAAATACAAACAGGCGGCGGTCTCTGATGAGGACCTGCAGTTCATCCTTGAGGCAGCCCGGTGGGCGCCGTCCTGGGCAAACACCCAGTGCTTTGAATTTATTGTGGTGCGGGATTTTGAACTGCGCAAGCGCCTTGCCGAGACTCTTCCTGAAGGAAATCCCGCGCGACCTGCTTTTGCCCAGGTCCCGGTTGTCATTGTCGCCTGCGCGCACAAGGAAAAGTCCGGCTATTTTAAGGCAGCGCCTGCTACTGACAAGGGCGACTGGCTGATGTTTGACACGGCACTTGCTCTGCAGAACCTGACGCTTGCCGCTTATTCCCAGGGGCTGGGGACAGTCCATGTGGGCTTTTTTGACACCCAGAAGGTAAAAGAGATTTTAAATGTTCCTGCAACGGTTGAGGTTGTGGAACTGTTGCCGCTGGGGATTCCTGATGAAGAAGGACGGCCGCCGAAGCGCAGGGCTGTTGAAGAATTCGTGTTCTATGATCAGTATGGCGGCCGGCGCGCATAGCGGTCAGGCTCCGGCAGGATTTTAGTTATGGGACTTTTTATAGTATTTGAGGGAATCGAAGGGTGCGGCAAAACGACCCAGATATCGCGTGCGGGAGATTTTTTAAAACAGCAGAATCTTCCCTTCATCATCACCAGGGAACCCGGCGGCACCCCAATTGGAGACGAGATCAGAAAGATACTGCTCAGTTCAAAAAACACGGATATTATCCCCCTGACTGAGCTTCTTCTCTACACCGCTTCCAAGGTCCAGCATCTGCAGCAGATTATAAACCCGGCCCTGAGCAGCGGCACCATAGTGCTCTGTGACCGCTTTTTTGATGCAACCGTAGCCTATCAGGGCTACGGCGAAGGCATGCTCCTGCCGCTGATAGAAAAAGTGCACAGCATGTTTTTACCGGGCCTGGCCCCGGATCTGACCATACTGCTCGACTGCTCTGCTGAGCTCGGACTGAACCGGTCACGCCGACGGATCAGGCTTGAAGGCAAAGAGCAGGCTGAAGGCCGGTTTGAAGACAAGGAGCTAACGTTTCATGAGCGGGTCCGGGCAGGCTATCTGCAGCTTGCCCGCCGTGAGCCGGAACGCTTTCGCATCGTTGACGCCGGGCTTTCCGTGGATGAAGTACACGAAAAGATCTGCTCCTGCATCACTGAAAAACTAAGGGAAAAAGGCTATGCCGTTTGATGCTATTTCCGGACAGCAGCTGCCCGTACGGCAGTTGCAAACCGCCCTCGCAAGCGGCCATATCGCGCATGCCTATCTTTTTTCAGGTATTGAGGGGATCGGCAAATGCAGCACTGCCATCTCTCTTGCCAAAGCCCTGAACTGCGGGAGGCGGGAAGCAGATTTCTGTGACGACTGCCTCTCTTGTCATAAAATTGAAAAGCGCGTGCATCCTGACTTTTTTTATATAGAACCGGACAAAAATGTCATCCGGATTGAACAGGTGCGGGATCTGCAAAAAAAGATTATTTACAAGCCCATGGAAGGCCGCCGGAAGGTGATCATTATTGATCAGGCAGAAAAGCTGAACCTGCATGCAGCAAACTGCCTGCTCAAAACCCTGGAAGAGCCACCCGATGACACGGTCATTATCCTCGTGGCGCATGCTGCCATGACTCTTTTGCCCACCATCGTGTCGCGCTGCCAGCGAATTCGTTTCGCGCCGCTGCCTGCTGCGGCTATTATTGATTTTCTTCTGGCACGGGGGGCAGAGCCGGAAGAAGCCCGGCTCGCTGCGGCCCTTGCCCAGGGAAGCCTGCAGCGGGCGCTGCTCCTGAGGGAGACAGACTTTCTGGCAAAGCGCGAAAAACTGGTGCAGCATGTTGCCGGTCACGCATCCGGCACCAGTGAATCCCTGTTTCATCTGGCGAAGATTGCTGCCGAGGACCCGCAGGAGATTCCCCGGGTGCTGGAATTCCTGCAGACCTGGTACCGGGACCTGGTGCTGCTTCTGGAGGGGTTCCCGGAAAAAAAGCTTTACAACCAGGATGTGCTGGATAAGCTGCATGAGGCGCTGAAGTCTGAAACCAGACAGAGCATCGTGCAAAAACAGAAAAAGCTGCAGTGGATTTATGCCCACGGCGCCTTCAATATTAACTACACCATGGCGCTTGAAAGCATGTTCATGCAGACCGCATAACCCTATGAATGAGCATACGGAACCAATCATGAACACAATGAGAAGTATAAAGCTGAGAAAACAGAGAAGAGTTTTTGACTGCGATGCCGGCGAGCTGCACCTGAATATCGGTGACAAGATTATCGTGGAAACAGAATCAGGCCAGCAGCTGGGGGTCGTGGTGCCCCGGCCGGCGCACCGCTGCTGCGCTGCATCATCGTCCCCTGCTGCCAACAAGGTGCTGAGGAAGGCCGAGCAGATCGATATCCGGCAGGAGGAGCTGAATATTCTGAAAGAGCGTGAATATGCCCTGGTCTGCCGGAAAAAGATTGCCGAGTATAACCTGCCCATGAAGCTGATCAATGTTGAGATTGTCCCTGACGGGAGCAAAATCATCTTTTTCTTTACCGCGGAAAACCGGGTTGATTTCCGCTCGCTGGTCAAAGAACTGGCAGCTGATCTGCGCACGCGCATCGAGATGCGCCAGATCGGCGCGCGCAATGAGGCGCAGATACTGGGAGGGATCGGCTGCTGCGGCCGCGAGCTGTGCTGCACGTCATTTCTGCATCAGTTCTGCCCGGTTACCATTAAAATGACCAAGGAGCAGGGTCTGGCCCTGGACCCGGCAAAAATATCCGGCGTCTGCGGACGGCTCATGTGCTGCCTGTCATACGAATATGAAACCTATGCAGAGCTGAAAAAGAACCTGCCCAAAATCGGAAAAAGGATCACCACCTCCCAGGGAACCGGGAAAATCAGGCAGGTAAATGTCATCACCCAGAAAATTCTGATAGAAATGGAAGATGGCCACATTGTCGAGATGAATGCAGATGAATTCAAGCCCGAAATGCTCGCCCCTGCCCAGCCCTCCAAGTGAAGGCGACAATGGAAAAGACTTTCTATGTAACAACGCCGATTTATTACGTCAATGATGTGCCGCATATCGGCCATGCCTATACCACCGTTGCCGCGGATGTACTGGCACGCTACCAGCGGTTGTCCGGCTACCGGATATTTTTCCTCACCGGCACTGACGAGCACGGCATCAAGGTGGAGAAGGCGGCCCGGGAGGCGGGAGAGGAGCCGCTGCAGCTTGCAGACCGCGTCATGCAGCGCTTTAAAAACCTCTGGGTAACGCTCAATATCGCTAACACCGATTTCATCCGCACCTCTGAGGCGCGCCACCAGGAGGCAGTGCAAAAGTTCTTCCGCACGCTTGTTGAAAAGGGGGATATCTACCGGGGAGAATATGAGGACTGGTACTGCGTGCCCTGTGAAAGCTTCTGGACCGATACCCAGCTCGTTGACGGCAAATGCCCGAACCAGGACTGCCGCAGGCCGGTAGATAAACTGCGGGAGGAGAGCTACTTTTTCAGGATGTCAAAATACCAGCAGCAGCTCTTGAGGTATCTCGAAGAAAATCCGGGATTTGTCCAGCCCGAATCGCGGTATATTGAGATCGTGAGCTTTGTCCGGGAAGGACTGCGGGATTTGAGCATCAGCCGCACCAGTTTTTCCTGGGGCATACCGGTTCCGGGAAACCCGAAGCACGTCATCTACGTCTGGTTTGATGCGCTGCTCAATTACATTTCCGCTCTTGACTACTGTGGCGGCGGCGAAAGCTTTCAGGCGTTCTGGCCTGCTCAAGTGCACATCGTGGGCAAGGACATTGTCAGGTTTCATGGCGTGTACTGGCCCACCATGCTCATGGCAGCAGAGCTGCCCCTGCCAAAGCAGATTTTTGCCCACAGCTTCTGGACCAATAAGGGTAAAAAAATGTCAAAGTCTCTGGGCAACGCCATTGATCCCTGCGCACTGGCTGACGAGTACGGCGTTGACCAGCTGCGCTACTTTCTCATGCGGGAAGTGCCCTTCGGCCTTGATGCTGATTTTTCCCGGCAGGCAATCGTCGGCAGGATCAACAGTGACCTGGCAAATGACCTGGGCAACCTCTTCAGCAGGGTTATTGCCATGGTGCATAAATATTTTAACGGCGACGTGCCGCAGGGCGGCAGCCTTGAAGCGAGCGACGAAGAGATCAAAGATAAACAGGCTGCCGTGCTCAAGGCAGTTGCTGAATGCATGAACCAGCTTGCGTTTAACCGCGCCCTTATCGCAATCTGGGAGCTTATCTCTCTACTCAATAAATATATCGATGCTACCGCCCCCTGGGTGCTGGCAAAGGATGCTGCAAAAAAAGAGCGGCTGGCAACCGTCATGCGCTGCCTGCTTGAGGCACTCAGGCTGGTGTCGGTACTGCTGTGGCCGTTTATGCCCGCATCAAGTGAAAGCATGTGGGAAGCCATCGGAGGCGAAGGACGCCTCGAAGAGCAGAAGCTTTCCTCTGCCGGCCAGTGGATGACCGTAACGGCCGGGACCAAAATCCTGAAAATACCAGCGCTGTTTCCGCGCATAGAACAAAACAATACACCATGAATGCAGCAGCACAGAAAATTACTGCCGAACAGAACCGCAGCCGTGTGTTCACCATTCCCAACCTGCTCACGCTGTTTCGCATCGTGGTTACGCCGCTGTTTTTTATCCTGTTCTACTATTTTCCCACCAAAGTTTTCAGCCTGCTCGCCTCAGTGCTGTTTGCTCTGGCATCGCTCACCGATTTTCTTGACGGCTATATAGCACGGCGCTGGAATCTTGAGACATCTCTGGGTAAATTTCTTGACCCGCTGGCAGACAAGCTGCTGGTTGCCGTTGCGCTGATAATGCTCATCCCGCTTGGCCGGGTCCCCTCGTGGATGGTTGCGGTGATTATCGGCAGGGAGATTCTGGTGACCGGGTTGCGGGTCGTTGCCATCACCGAAGGCCTGGTGATAGCAGCAAGCAAGCTGGGTAAATATAAGACCGTATTTCAGATTGTATCGGTCACCTGCCTCCTCCTGCACTACGAATACCATCTGTTTATTGAATCCCCGTACCTGCTCATTAATTTTCATCAGGTGGGCATGGGGCTCCTCTGGGTCGCTCTGGTTATAACCGTCTGGTCGGGCATTGATTACTTCAGGAAATTCTTCAGGCAGGTGTTTTTTCGGATAGCGTAAGAAAAGAAGGGTTCAAGGGGCCAATGATTGCGGAATACGGAATGCAGAGTGCGGAATAGATACTATAAAACAAATGATTTAATATTCAGCAATCCGGATTCTGAAATCCGCATTATAATGAATCCTGGAATCCTTGAACCCTTTCTGTAATTTTCAATTGACAAAAAAAGTGCAGTAATATAAGTATAATACATCAGAGCGGGAATAGCTCAGTGGTAGAGTACAACCTTGCCAAGGTTGGTGTCGCGGGTTCAAATCCCGTTTCCCGCTCCATTTTTTTATAACTTAAACCACAGAGGGCACAGAGAAAATTGGGTGCTTTCTGTGGTTCACTATTTCAGGCGGCGTAGCCAAGTGGCTAAGGCGGAGGTCTGCAAAACCTTTATTCAGCGGTTCGAATCCGCTCGCCGCCTCCATGAGTTTAAAAAGGGATGCACGCTTTCATCACGGTTGCATCCCTTTTTTTGTTTCTTGATAAATGTTACTATACGTCACAGAAAATTAAATAAGGAAGCAAATGAACAGGCTACGTCATACGGCGTGACCTCTTTTTTATTGCAGCAGGGTTTTGGTCAAGACTTAAGTCGGGACAGCCACTAATATAAATGGACTTTAAGAGGTAAAGAGTGTAGAAGAGAATTATGGCACGCATAGCACGAGTGGTAGCGCCCGGATATCCCCATCATATAATCCAGCGGGGCAACCGTCGCATGGATGTGTTTTTCAGCGACGATGATTACCTCACCTATATAGCCCTGCTGAAGAAAGCAAGCCTCCGATACGGCGTCGACATATGGGCGTACTGCCTGATGACCAATCACGCGTACTTCATAGCAGTTCCCGAGAAAGCAGATTC
>JAPLIX010000376.1:0-1779 GCA_026388865.1 Pseudomonadota bacterium
AGAAAGGAGCATGCACTATGAATGGCTGGATCGGTAAAATTTTAAGAGTCGATTTGAGCAATTCAAGTTATACCGTTGAAGACCTGGACCCTGATTTGGCAAAAGATTATGTGGGCGGCAGAGGTCTTGCGGAAAAATATCTTGTCGATGAAGTTGATCCAACGGTGGATCCGCTCAGCGAGGACAATAAGCTGATCTTTGCAACGGGCCCCCTGACCGGAACAGGACTGATTGCCAGCGGCCGCTACATGGTTATCACCAAATCGCCGCTTAACAACTGCATTGCCTGCTCCAATTCCGGCGGCTATTTCGGGCCCGAGATGAAGTACGCGGGATACGATATGATTATCTTTGAAGGCAAGGCCCCGGAACCGGTTTATCTCATGATAAAGGATGATGTTGTTGAGTTTAAATCAGCCGTTGACCTGTGGGGAAAACCGACTGATGAAACCGAAGATTTGATACGTGCCGAGATCGGCAGCCGGTGGAAAGGCAGGGAGTTCCGCATTGCCAGCATCGGGCCGGCCGGGGAGCGGCTGTGCCGTATCGCCTGCGTCATCAATGACAAATCACGCGCGGCCGGGCGCTCCGGCGTCGGCGCGGTGATGGGCTCAAAAAATTTAAAAGCGCTCGTTGTGATGGGGACCAAGGGTATTCCGGTGCCGGACAGGAATAAATTCAGGGAGCTGGTCAAGGCAAGCATTGAAAAGAACAGATCGGATGTGGCCAAGGTTACGGCCCAGGCATTGCCCATATTCGGCACATCAGTACTGGTGAATATCATCAATGAGAGCGGCATACTGTGCACCAGAAACTTCCAGACCGGCGTCTTTGCGGACGCGATGAAAATCAGCGGTGAAAACATCAAAGATACGATTTTAAAGAGAAATAAGGGTTGTTTCGCCTGCCCCATGGCATGCGGCAGGGCTACCATCATTAAAGATAAAAAATTTGCAGGAGAAGGAGAGGGACCGGAATATGAAACCGTTGCCCTCATGGGGGCTTCCTGCGGTATAAACGATCTCGCCCCGATTACCAAGGCCAATTATATCTGTAACCAGCTGGGCATGGACACCATAGATACGGGAAACATAGTAGCCTGTCTCATGGAACTGTACGAAAAAGGCTACCTGCCCGAGAAAGACATCGGCTTTAAGGCGAACTTCGGCAACGGAGAGGCCCTGGTTAAACTGACGACCATGATGGGGCTGCGCGAGGGCATTGGCGATGTAATGGCCGAGGGAGGATATGCATTGGCTGAGAAATACGGGCACCCGGAGCTCTTTATGGGGGTAAAGAAGCAGGGTCTTCCCGCGTATGACCCGCGCGGCGTCCAGTCAATGGGACTCAGCTACGCTACGTCAAACAGGGGCGCCTGCCATGTGCGCAGCTATGGCATTGCGGTCGAAATTCTGGGAGTAAATCAGAAGCTTGACCCGTTGACGAGCGATGGAAAACATCAGGTCATTAAAGCGTTCCAGGATCTTACCGGAGTAGTTGATTCATCGGGTCTGTGCCTGTTTGTCGTCCTTGCAGAGGGGTTTGGCGTTAACGATATGGTGGACATGCTTGAGACTTGTACCGGCGCGGGCTATACCGCGGAAAATGTGCTCCTGGCCGGAGAGAGGATTTGGAACATGGAGCGCCTGTTCAATCTCAAGGCCGGCATTACCAAGGCTGATGACACCCTGCCCCCCCGGTTCCTGAAGGAGCCCATGCCTGAAGGGCCCGCCAAGGGGCTCGTTTCCAATCTTGATAAAATGCTGCCCCTGTATTATG
>JAPLIX010000376.1:1819-2484 GCA_026388865.1 Pseudomonadota bacterium
GTATTATGAAATACGCGGGTGGAATGCAGACGGCGTTCCTACCCCGGCCAAATTAAGCGAATTAGGGTTGTAATACCATAACAGCCACCCATAAGCAGAAAGTAAAAGGAGGTACTTATGAAACAGAAAGTCAGAAAAATCTTAATCGACTTTGATAAATGTACCGGCTGTCGCCACTGTGAGACCGCGTGCGCCCTGGCACATATTACGGAGGATTCCGTCAACCCCCGTTTTTCACGCATAAAAGTTTTTGTTGATCTGGAAAAGGGCAACAACTATCCGGTAATATCCGGGCCATATACTGACGCGAAGTGCACGTCAAGGGGTTATGTTACGATTAAGGGCGAGACCTTTGATACGTGCACAATATGCCGGGCAGCGTGCCCGGAAAAGCCGTTCTTTTTTGAACCCGGTACCGAAGTTCCCTTAAAATGTGATTTGTGCTGTGAACCGCCGGACCCGAACTGCGTTAAATGGTGCACCAGCGATGCTTTAAAGTTCGAGGAAGTAGAGGAAGAGGTAGACGACGTAGTAAACGAGTAGGTGTTTTAAGGAATCGGCTTTTTGATAGTAATAATAACCGCTGCCCCCTAACCGGATAGGTGAGGGGTAAAAGTTTTCCAGGGCTGCAGAGTAATCCTGCAGCTTTTTTTTACTGGAATAAA
>JAPLIX010000141.1 GCA_026388865.1 Pseudomonadota bacterium
CCAAACGGCAGGATAAGCATCCACTGGATTTTTTTAAAACTTTATTTACCACCAGTACTGCTACTGCACAAGCCGCGCTGTATAAAAATTCTTCCTGACTTTTTTGCCCAATGCGCTACCTAAAAGGACTAAACTGTTACCGGCGAGCTTTTGCTGTTTACCGATGCCGATACACAGCATGCCACGCAATCCCTGCGGAATGCTGTTGCCGGGCTCCTTCAGGAAAATGCCGATTTTCTGACGGCAATAATTTTTTTGACCTCGATCTCCCTGGCGGAAAAACTGATACAGCCGCTTCTCACCTGCATGATTTATGCGATATTCCCTTTTGCGCTGATGCAGAAAAAAAAGCTCAGTGCCCTATCCTATGCTCATGGTGCATACATGCTGTTTCGGCGCGAGGCTTATGACAGAATCGGCGGCCATGCCGCAATCTGCGGCAATGTTTTTGATGATCTGACCCTGGCCGGCAATATCAGCCGTGCCGGCTTCCAGGCTCTTGTAATTAACGGGGCCGGGAGCATTTCCTGCCGCATGTATACTTCCATGCATGATATTTTTGCCGGCTTTTCAAAAAACCTGTTCCGGATTGCCTCCTATAAATATCCGACTATTATTGCGGTTCCCCTTTTTACACTCGGGCTGCTTTTGTTTGCCGCAATCTACAGCATGCCGCCCTTTGTGCTGCTTGCCTGCCTGTCCCTGTTTATATGTGGCATGCCTGTTCCAGCGGATGCTTTAATGTATGCCGTCACCGCCGTACTGCTGACCAGCATCTCTTTTTTCCTGGTTTATAAAAACTTCGGTTATTCTCTGCGGATGATCTGCACATATCCGGTACAGGTCGTCCTTTTCTTCATCATCGCCATGAATTCAATGATCAGCACGCTGCGCGGAAAAACCTTTTGGAAAGGGAGGCCATTGTACGGTTAAGCATGACCTTTAAAATAAATATCGCCTTGACAATCTCATCCTCCAGCGATATGAATTTTTCACAAGCAAAAGGAGGGGGCTTGCCTGCTCATCATGCAACTGAATATGCACCTACCGCTTTTTCCCCCGGCACCGAAATTCCCCTCAAGCAAAATTTGACCTTTTAGTTATTGTAAATAACGGGCGCTGTCCCTATTTTTAAGGTCACAATAACCCCGAAGTTTAATTAACCTTAGAGGAAATTTGTGAGGGCGTTATCAAGAATTGAAGTGATTGAGTTAATTCAGGAAGGAAAGCAATTGTCAGAGAAAAAAGGAACAGCTGTTTTAGATCACTTTGAAGGAAATCAGCCCCAGATGTATAGAGCAATTTTTGGCGAGTTCTCAGATGAAATCGCCAAAGATAATTTTGACATGGCTAATTTGTTTCTTGATTTGTGCTTCGATATAATTTTTGTTTATAAAAGGGCATTTGGAGATACTTCTGCTAAATCAAGAGATGAAAGTTGGTTTGTCAGCAAACTAGCTCTTCTTGATGCTGAGCTTAAGTCCCTAAATAATGAAGAGACGATGAGTAGTAAATTCAGGAAACGCTTAAGTGACCGTTTTGTAGAGAGAAGCGTTGAGGCGGGTGTTCAGCTTGAATTTTTAGCATATCTTAATGAACAAGTCCAAAATTATGCTAGCTTTAAGCCTGATAGAAAGAAAGCAGTCCATATCACAAACAATCTACTATTTGTGATTGTTCGTTTAATGGATGATATTTATAGTTCTGAATAGTGGCAAAAGACTCACTACTCTCGCTGCTGATACATAGTCTGCACTTTTTATTCACTGCTCGCACCCATACAATATAATGATTGATTATTATGGCAAGGATCGCGAGGTCCAGCCCCGGATGGCCAGTTTAAATCAAGCGCAACGGGGTTGAAGGGTCGCGTCTACACTCTTGACAGATAACATTATGTTGAGTCTGCAGGAAAAGGTAAAAGCAGGAAATAAAATATACCTTGACATTCGGTCTTAATTTAGTACCATAAAAAGATCGGAGGTGATGTGAAATGAATATTTCAAGGGACATAAAACCAGTAACATACCTTAAGGCAAACGCAGCGGACTTGCTTAAACAAATCAACGAAACCCACCGTCCTGTCATCATAACACAGAATGGCGAACCGAGAGCGGTGCTTCAAGACCCGGAAAGTTATGAAAATATGCGTAACGCTATTGGCATACTGAAGCTTGTCTCGCAGGGTGAACGGGATGTACGGAACGGGAGGGTAAAATCTCAGGAGGATGTTTTCAAAGATATTGAAAATTCGCTGAAAGAGAAACTTAAATGACCAAGAAGTTTGACGTTATCTGGGCGCATGTAGCGGAAAATGATTTAAAGGAAATCATTGAATATATTGCAACAGACAGTCCCGCGAGTCCACCTAATGCATTAAAAACATTGCAAAAAATAAAACAACAAGCTTCCCGTCTGTATATCCTTCCTGAAAGAGGCCGCATAGTACCTGAACTTCAAGATCAGGGCATCCTGTTATATCGTGAATTGATTGTCCCACCCTGGAGAATTATATACAGGATATCAGAAATGAATGTTTACATTTTATCTGTTTTTGATGCACGGCAGAACGTAGAAGACATCCTGCTGCACAGATTTATTTTTCGCAAGTAACTGCTGCCAATTTTATCGCGAACCTATACCTCTAAATATCTGCGCCCTGCCGGGCGCACCATAAAAAAGACCTGCTGTTACCAGCAGGTC
>JAPLIX010000028.1 GCA_026388865.1 Pseudomonadota bacterium
GTTGCCGTGCCCCACACCTGCAGGCCAACGGCGCCGAAGAAGTCTTTTTCAGGAGCATAGGGATCGTTTATGGTGTAGGAGACCTGCGGGTTTGCCTTCAGGTTGGCGATTTTGCCGCCGCCCTCGGAAAAAACATACACGGTCAGGCCGTCATTAAAATATTCGAGCGCTGTGCAGCGCGGCTCGTTGTCCTTGCAGGTGGCAAGGTGCAGGACATTGTGGCTGTTGAGATAGTCAGTGATGACCTTTAAAAAATCTTTTTCAGAAATAGTATCAAGCAGGGTGATGTTGACACTGGCAAATGCTGCCCGCTCCCGCTCATTTGCATGCGGCACGATTACTTTTCCCATTACTGCCTCCTGAAATGTTTAAATGTTATCAAAAACTAAACCACAGAGCACACAGAGAAAATTAAATAAAAGCAAAAAGCTGGGAGCGTTCAGCTAATGTTTGTGCTCTCCTCTGTGTCCTTTTTATTATTATTTTATTTTATCCACTCTTTTGATTGTTGCTCAAGCTGCATGAGTCTCGTAAAGCCCCTCCGTAAGCATAGAAATGATGCGGTCAATTAGCACCTTATAGTTTCATTTCATGAGAACACAGAGAAACCCTCGTTTCGTCTGAGCCCCTCGGCCTTGACTTCGATGAGCTCAGCCGAATCGAGCTCGCGGCCGAAAGGCTCAACGTCGAAGACTGCGCCCTCTGTGGTTCAGATTTATTTTGTTCATAAAACTATTGGCAATATTGAATTTATGGTCCGGCGCTATTGTGAAGCGCTCTTTTTTGCACTATAGTTAAGCAGCTGAGACAAACAATCCATATATCAGCCGTTGCGCAGTGCTGCCATCTTTTTCTCTATCAGCTGGATATGTTTATATTCCTCCTCAAGCAGGTGTTCAATGATTTCCCGCAGGATACCAACATTGGTATTGTTGAGCAGCTGGTCATAAAACCGGTACGCGGCTTTTTCCTTTTCGAGCGCTGCTTCCAATATAGCCATGGGTGTCGATAAAGCCTTGATGTCTGACGTCATATATATCTCCTGAATAAGGATATTAAGCCTGCGCTCCGAGCGCTATTTCAATTACTCATATAGATTTAGTATCATATACTTAGTCGGTTTTAAAGTGAATGATTAACATGCAATAAACTCATAGAGAGGTCTGCCATGAAAGCACAAACCGTACTCGAAACCATTGGTAACACGCCGCACATTAAGATCAACCGCCTGTTCAGCAGCCGCGTTGAAGTGTGGATGAAAAGACCGCATTGCGCTGTTGATGATAGAAGATGCTGAAAAGAAGGGAATCCTCAAGCCTGACTCAGTCATTATCGAGCCCACCTCCGGCAATACCGGAGTAGGGCTTGCCATGGTATGCGCTGTAAAAGGATATCGTTTGATACTGGTCATGCCGGATTCAATGTCTATTGAGCGCAGAAAACTCATGTCAGCATACGGGGCCGCGTTTGAGCTTACCCCGCGGGAGTTTGGCATGAAGGGAGCAATCGAAAAAGCAAACGAACTGGTGAAAACCATTCCCCACGCCTGGATGCCGCAGCAGTTTGAAAATGACGCCAATATTGAAGCGCATAAAAAATATACCGCCCGGGAAATCGCGAGAGATTTTCCCGAGGGGATCGATTATCTGATCACCGGCGTCGGAACTGGCGGCCACATTACCGGATGCGCGGAAGTGCTCAAAGAAAAATTCCCGTTACTTAAAGTTTTTGCTGTTGAGCCGGCACTATCCCCGGTTATAAGCGGCGGCACTCCCGGGCCGCACCCCATCCAGGGGATCGGAGCCGGGTTTATCCCCAAGACCCTGCACACCAGCGTGCTTGACGGTGTTATCCAGATAGGCAAGGAAGAGGCGTTTTCCTATGCGGCACGCTGCGCAAAAGAGGAGGGCATTCTGGTCGGCATCTCAACCGGTGCTTCGCTTGCAGCAGTGGCAAAAAAGCTCTCTGAGATGCGGGACGGCAGCAGGGTTCTCACCTTCAGCTATGATACCGGGGAGCGCTATCTTTCTATAGAGGATTTGTTTGTCTAAAAAAAAGTGAAAAGTGGAAGGTGAAAAGTGGAACGTGGAATGAGAAAAGTGCAGGGTGCTTGCCAGGATACAGTACGAAAATGTTGACAAACAGTATGCCCGCATGCGCGCTCTGAAAACTGAGGTGGACCAGCTTGTACACTCCCCGGTGACGCGCTGGTATAAGGAGGTTATTACCGACTTCAGTATTCACGCCAAAGAAGACCGTAACAGGGACGACCTGCTGTTTAAAATTTACCAGCAGTATCTGGCGATCTATGTGGATATGGTGCAGCAGGCACAGCCCCAGAGCCCTGACTTAAGCAGCAGAGTCAGGGAATCTTTAGAATGGTACGTGGCAACGCTCATCAGGAAATGCGGGCCTGCAGTTGATCTGCTGTTAAAGCTCATGGGACCTGAAAAACAGCGTGAATATACACGCAGCGTTATGTTTGGTATCTAAGCAACTCATTTTTCACCTCTCCAATGTCTACTATCCCTTTTCCTTTTTTTAGAGCCCTACACTTTTCGATGAAAAAATTCTACTAACATTTTTATACTTCAGGGTATTTCAATAGTTATGAAGTATTTTAAGAAAGTACCGATATCTAAAGATGGAATTTATGCCGCATAGCTGAAAAGACGTATAATAACGAAAATAAATTATCAATTTTGTATTCCCTACTATGATAGAAAAGCTGCAAGATAGCCACGAGAAGGCGCGTTTAATAAGTGAGTACACAAGCGACCTCATAGCGCTTACCACCTTTACGTTAAATCCCGTCTATACCTACATAAGCCCTTCACATGCGCGCCTTATGGGGTATGAACCCGGCGACATCATTGGCAAATCATGTCTTGAGCTGGTCCATCCTGATGACAAGAAGAACCTGCTGCCGCTGCTGAAGCAATACATAAATCAAAAAGTCAAGCACCTCCTGACCGGCAAGTCAACGGAACTTTCTGAGAAAATCCAGTTTCGCGTCAAAGATAAAGCAGGCAGATGGCATAACCTGGAGAGCACCGTGAATCTTGTGGACGATGAGCTACTTTTTATCTCACGGGACATCACTGAGCGAAAGCAGGCGGAAGACGAATTCAAAGAAAGCACACGGTTTCTGAGCAATATTCTCTCCAGCATTCAGGACGGCATCAGCATTTTAGACAAGGATATGAAAATTCTCATGGTCAATCCTACCATGAAGCAGTGGTATGCCCATGCCATGCCTTTCATGGGAAAGAAGTGCTATGAGGTCTATCATGGAGCGACGGAACGCTGTACTGACTGCCCGACCTATGAAACCATCATGACCGGTGAACCGGCCTGCAAGGTGGTGCCCAGACATGGACCTGAGGGAGCAGTGCTGGGATGGCAGGACCTCTACAGCTTCCCTCTCAAAGACTTATCAACCGGCGAGTTTATAGGTGTTATT
>JAPLIX010000460.1 GCA_026388865.1 Pseudomonadota bacterium
CTGTGCCGCGGCGAGGCGCGCGATGGGAACGCGGTAGGGAGAACAGCTCACGTAGTTCATGCCCACGCGGTGGCAGAAGTCAATGGATCTGGGCTCACCGCCGTGCTCGCCGCAGATGCCCACCTTAAGGTTTTTCCGCGCGGAGCGGCCCTTCTTAATGCCCATTATGACGAGCTCTCCCACGCCTTCCTGGTCAAGCACCTGGAACGGGTCTTTTTCAAAGATGCCCTTTTCAATATATTCTTTCAGGAACCGGCCCGCGTCATCGCGGCTGAAACCGCAGGTCATCTGCGTCAGGTCATTGGTGCCGAAGGAAAAGAACTCGGCATCTTCTGCGATCTTGTCCGCGATGAGCGCCGCGCGCGGCACTTCTATCATGGTTCCGATCATGTAGGGGATCTTTATTTTCTGTTCCTTGAAGACTTTGGCAATGGTTTCTTCAATTACCTGCTTGCACAGTTTTATCTCCCCGGTCTCGCCCACCAGCGGCACCATGATTTCCGGGTGGATTTTAATCCCCTGGCGCTTGACGTTGATCGCTGCTTCCATGATGGCCCGGGTCTGCATCTCGATTATTTCCGGATATGTTATGCCGAGCCGGCAGCCGCGATGGCCGAGCATGGGATTGAATTCGTGAAGCTCGGAGACTTTCTCTTTCACCCGCTGCAGGGTAATGTTCAGGACGTCCGCCATTTCCATCTGCGATTCATCATCAGCAGGCAGGAACTCATGCAGGGGCGGGTCAATGAGGCGGATGGTAACCGGCCGGCCTTTCATCGCCCGGTACAACCCCTCGAAATCCTTGCGCTGAATGGGCAGCAGCTCTTTGAGCGCTGCTTCCCTGCCGGCCTTGTTGTCGGCCAGAATCATTTTGCGCACCGATATGATGCGGTCGCCCTCAAAGAACATGTGCTCGGTGCGGCACAGCCCGATGCCCTCGGCGCCGAACTTGACCGCCATTTCAGCGTCGCGGGGGATGTCTGCATTGGTTCTGACGCCGAGCGTGCGGACTTCGTCAGCCCATTTCATAAGGGTTGCAAAGCTTCCCGAAAGCTCAGACTCAACGGTTTTAATTTTGCCTGCGTATACTGTGCCGCTTGAGCCGTTGAGGGAGATGTAGTCACCCTCTTTAATGACGGCGCTGCCGACCGTGCACTTTTTCTCCCGGTAATCTATGGACAATGCTCCTACTCCGGCAACGCAGCATTTTCCCATGCCCCGGGCTACAACTGCTGCGTGTGAGGTCATGCCGCCGCGGGCGGTGAGGACGCCTTCCGCCACGCTCATGCCGCCGATATCTTCCGGGGAGGTCTCGATGCGGGTGAGCAGAACCTTTTCACCCCGCTTAGCCCATGCTTCAGCATCTTCAGCGCTGAACACAACCCTGCCGGTTGCAGCGCCGGGGGAGGCGGGAAGGCCCTTGGCAAGCACCGTTGCACCCTTTTCCGCCTGGGGATCAAAATTCGGGTGGAGCAGCTGGTTGAGCTGCTCGGGCTCAAGACGCATGAGCGCTTCTTGCTTTGAAATAAGCCGCTCCTTTACCATGTCGACCGCGACCTTCACGGCCGCGGCGGCTGTACGTTTGCCGGAGCGGGTCTGCAGCATGTAGAGCTCGCCGTCCTGGATGGTGAATTCCATGTCCTGCATATCCCGGTAATGTTTTTCCAGCTTGTTCTTCAATCCCACCAGCTTGCTGTAGGCTTTTTTGTTCTTTTTAGCGAGTGTTTCAATGGACTCAGGAGTCCTGATGCCGGCGACCACGTCTTCGCCCTGGGCGTTCATGAGGTACTCGCCGTAAAATTTGTTCTCTCCGGTGGAGGGATTCCTGCTGAAGCACACGCCGGTGCCGGAGGTCTCCCCCATGTTGCCAAAGACCATTGCCTGGATATTTACCGCGGTGCCGAGCAGCCCCTTGATATCGTTCAGCCTCCGGTAGGTAATGGCGCGGTCATTGTTCCATGATTCAAAAACCGCGTTAATTGATTTCATCAGCTGCTGCCAGGCATCGTCGGGGAAATTTTCGCCGGTATGTTTTTTATAGGCCGCCTTGTAGCGGGCCACGATGTCTTTCAGGTCCTCAGTGGAAAGGTCGGTGTCAAGCTTTGCGTTCACCGCTTTCTTTTTCTCATCCAGGATATGCTCGAAAGCTTCATGCGGCACGCCCATAACCACGTCGCCGAACATCTGGATAAAGCGGCGGTATCCATCCCAGGCAAAACGCGCGTTGCCGGTTTTGGCGGTGAGACCGGCAATCACTGTTTCATTGAGCCCCAGGTTGAGGATGGTGTCCATCATGCCGGGCATGGAGGCAGCAGCCCCGGAGCGGACGGAAACGAGCAGGGGCTTTTTGGGGTTGCCGAACTGCGCATTCATCACCTTTTCCAGCCGCTTAAGGTTGGCAAGTATCTGCTCCTTTAACCCCTGGGGCCATTTCTTGTTTTTATCGTAGTAAAGCTGGCACGCTTTGGTGGTGATGGTAAATCCGGCCGGTACCGGCATGCCGAGATTGCTCATCTCGGCAAGATTTGCGCCCTTGCCGCCCAGAAGTTCTTTCATCGTTGCCTTGCCTTCGGTTTTTTTTCCTCCAAAAAAATAGACATGCTTTGATGCCATAGACTGTCCTCCTTCTTATAATTAAATTCTAAATCCTAATGTCGAAATCCTAAACAAACAATAAACAAACAACATATTAAAAAAGCTAAACTCTATACTGCATATTCGTGTTTAGCATGTAGTGTTTTAGCTTAGTACTTTCATCGTTATGCTGAAGACAGTTTTGTAAAATCAGCAAAGTTCACAAACAGGGAGCTGACCTCCTGCAAAAGCGCCAGACGATTGGTGCGTATCGCTTCCTGCTCAACCATCACCATTACTTTATCAAAAAAGTTATCCACCTCGGTGCGAAGTGTTGCAATCAGTTTCAGTGCCGGCAGGTACTCCTTTTTATGCATAAGGGACTGCACCTGGCCGCACAGCGACAGATATTTCTGATGGAGGTCTCGTTCTGCCTGCTCCTCAAACAGCCCGGGGCTGACTGCTCCCGAGACCGCTCCGGCGAGAATGTTCACCACTCTTTTGAAGGCGATTGCCAGCGCCTCAAAATCAGGCACCTGTTTTACCTGCTGCAGGGCTTCAATACGCCTCTGCATATCCAGCACATCATCTATGCCGCATGATACGACGGCATCGACCGCATCAGCAGGATACCCCTGAGACGTGAGCAGGTTGGAAAACCGCACGGAAAAGAAATTGAGGACATCATTTGACACTTCAGCAACCGGCCGGGTGAGTTTCTCTTTGAGCAGGGCAATTGCTTTGTGTATTGTCTCAGTGAGCGATATTTTATACTGCCTGCCTGCTATGATGTTTATGATTCCCAGACACTGGCGACGCAGGGCATAAGGATCTGCCGTGCCGGTGGGGATGAGGCCAACGCCAAAGCAGCCAGCAATGGTATCGAGCTTGTCGGCCATGCCGACAATGGCGCCGATGTCAGAGGAGGGTATGTCGTCTTCGGCAAACCGCGGAAGGTAGTGTTCAAAGATTGCTTCCGCAACGTCTGCGTCTTCACCGGCAATGCGCGCATACTCCCGGCCCATAACGCCCTGCAGCTCAGGAAACTCGCCCACCATTTCCGACACCAGGTCAGCCTTGCACAGATATGCTGCGCGCTCAACCTTTGCCCTGATGGACGGCTTAGAAAGCTTGTCGGTTATAAACAGTGCCAGCTCCTGGAAGCGCTGTACCTTCTCAAAAGATGTTCCCAGTTGTGCCTGGAAGATGACGCCCTGCAGGCGCTCGGTCATGGCGTCGAGCGATTTTTTCTGGTCCGCGGTGTAGAAGAAGCGTGCGTCCGAGAGCCGGGCACGAAGTACCCGCTCATGCCCCCGTGCTGAAACAGCCGGCTCCCTGGCCCTGGTGTTGTTGACTGCTATGAAGCAGGGCAGGGGGCTGCCCTGCGTATCGAGTATCGGGAAATATTTCTGGTGCTTTTTCATGGTGGTGATGAGAACTTCGCGGGGCAGCTGCAGAAATTCGTTTTCAAAGTGGCAGAGCACCGGAGAGCAGTTTTCTATCAGGTTGGTAACTTCATCAATGAGCGCGCTGTCTTCATCCGGTACCCCGTTTACCGAGGCAGCGATGCTGCGTATTTCCCGAATAAGTGTATCGCGCCTGACCTGCGGATCGACAAAGACAAAAGCCTGCGCGAGCTGAGCAGCGTAGGAAGCGGCGCCGGCAATTCTCAACGGACCGGGTGACATGAACCGGTGGCCGTATGAGGTATCTCCGGAATTAATATTTCCAAGCTGGAAGGGTACGATGGTATTACCAAACAGCGCAACAATCCAGTGGATGGGCCGGGCAAAGCGCACCTCAAGATCGCCCCAGCGCATTGATTTGCGGAAGGGAAGGGCGAGGATGATGTCAGGCAGGATCTGCGGGAGCAGCTTTATGGTCAGTTCGCTCTGCTCTTTTTTCTCAGCGCAGATATATTCGCCCTTGTCGGTCTTGACTGTTTTAATGTCCGCAATATCTATGCCCTGTCCTTTGGCAAAGCCGATGGCTGCTTTGGTGGGACTGCCGTCCTTATCAAAGGCGATAGATTTTGCCGGCCCCAGCTTAGTCGCGATCAGTTCTTCCTGTGCAACCGCAACGCCGCTTGCGATAAGCGCCAGGCGGCGGGGGGTGCCCATGGTTTTGATATCTTTAAACGCAATGCGCCGGGCCTGGAGTTCTTTTATTACTTTTTCCCTGAGCGCCTTGAGAGCGTCAGTCAGAAACGCGGCGGGTATCTCCTCGGTGCCGACTTCAAGTAGAAGGTCCTTCTCGTCCATCAAAAAATCCCTGAGTTGAGAAGTTATGGAGTTTAAGAATTCAGGAGTTCAGAAATGAAAAAAATATTATCAACTCCTCCACTCCCAAACTCTCTAACTCATAACTTTATGTTTAACAGGGGAAAGCCCATGGTCTCCCGCTGCTGCAGGTATGCCTCGGCGACCGCTTTTGCCAGATTCCTTACCCGGCCGATATAGCCGGTCCGCTCAGTGATGCTGATCGCGCCGCGAGCCTGCAGGAGGTTGAACGTGTGGGAGCATTTCAGGCAGTAATCATATGCCGGCAGGATCAACCCCTTGGCAATCACCCGGCTTGATTCCCGCTCGTACATTTCAAACAGTTTAAAGAGCATGTCCGGATCTGACTCTTCGAAATTATATTTAGAGAATTCAACCTCTCCCCGGTGGTGAACGTCACCGTATTTAATACCCCTGGTCCATTCCAGGTCATATACATTGTCAATCCCCTGCAGGTACATGGCAATGCGCTCGATGCCGTAGGTGATTTCAACTGCCACCGGCTTTAAATCTATGCCCCCTGCCTGCTGAAAATAGGTGAACTGGGTTATCTCCATGCCGTCAAGCCACACTTCCCAGCCCAGTCCCCAGGCGCCCAGTGTGGGCGACTCCCAGTCATCTTCCACAAACCTGATGTCGTGCTCAAGCGGATCAATGCCAAAGCTTTTGAGGCTTGCAAGATACAAGTCCTGAATGTCCATGGGCGACGGCTTCATAATCACCTGGTACTGGTAATAGTGTTGGAGGCGGTTGGGATTCTCTCCGTAACGGCCGTCGGTAGGGCGCCGCGACGGCTCAACATAGGCAACATTCCACGGCTCAGGGCCAAGCACGCGCAGAAACGTTGCGGGGTTGAAGGTGCCTGCTCCCACCTCAATATCGTATGGTTGCTGGATTATGCAGCCCCGGTCCGCCCAGAATTTCTGCAGGGATAAAATCAAGTCCTGAAAGGTCAATGTTCGTTCTCCTGCTATAGTTTCAGGTTTAAAGTTTAAGGTCCAAAGTTATAAAATCTTTAAACTTAAAACATGAAACTTTAAACTTTCGTCAATTGTTCTATGAACTCCAGCGACTTTGGCCTTTTGCCTATGTGGTACTCAAGGAATTGCAGCATAATCAGCTTGCCCTCGCCATGGGCGGAGGCTGAAAAATGTATCCTGTTCAGCTTTTCCAGGCTAAGCTGCTGTGCCTGCTGAAAGATTTTTATCGTACCGTGTGACAGGCACGGGTACGCATCGCTCTCTTTATGGCAGACAGCGCACAGGATGCCCCCCTTGTTGACGGAAAACCGGTACGCTGCCTGCGGCACGTACTCCCGGCCGCAGCTCACGCACTGCAAAAGCTGCGGCTGATAGCCGAGCAGTGATGTGAGGCGCATCTCAAATACCCGCAGGATGTCTTCCCGCGGCGGCTGTGAGCTGAGCAGGTTGAGAAAGAAAAGGAGCAGATCTAAAATCTCAGGATGTTTCTCCCGCTCCGGCGTCAGGGTATTCACCAGCTCCAGCAGATAATGCCCGTAGGCGATTTTTTTTATGTCCAGGATGATGGCGGGGAATGTATTGAGAATGCGGCAGTTCTCAAGCCGCGTCAGCCCGTGACCTTCGCGTTCAAAATAATCCACTTCATTGTGAGTGAACGGTTCAAGCGCTCCGCCAAAGCGCTTCTGACTACGCTTTGCTCCCTTGGCAATGCCCCTTAACCTGCCGTGGTCCCTGGTATAAAAAGAAACTATCCGGTCGAATTCGGCGTAGTCCGTTACCTGAAGAATGACGGCAGCGGATTTAAAAGAAGGCATAGCACCTTGATTACAATAAATCCCTTTTTGCAAAGGGGGAATTTAGGTAAATTTCTCATGATTTTAAAGTTTTTTAACCTACCACAATTATTTTTTATTATCAATTATAACTTGGATGGGCCGGATAAAAGGCTGGTTTTAAAACCGGAGTTTAAAAGATATCCATGAGCCCGATGAAACAGCATATTATCGTATGAAATAAATAAAATGCTAATGGGCGGCCGCACCATTGCGCATACATTTTATTTTC
>JAPLIX010000039.1 GCA_026388865.1 Pseudomonadota bacterium
AATATGCTCCTCTATCGCGTGCCATTTGGGGGGGGTGAGATCCTGATAGGATAATCTTTTCAGCTCTTCTTTTTCATAGCCAAGCATTTCAGCATAGGCTGTGTTGCATTCCAGAATCGTTCCCTTTAAATCGGTTATTACAAAGCCGTCATTCATGGTATCAAAAAGTTCGCGGTATTTTAATTCACTTTTCTTAACTGCCTCCTCCGCCCGCTTGCGCTCGGTGATGTCCTGCATTGCACCGATCATGCGCACCGGGTTGCCGCCCGCTTCCCGGTCTATGTAGCCGCGATCTTCAACCTCCGCATACATTCCATCCTTGCGGCGGAAGCGGTACTGGTCTGACCAGTACTGTTGCCCCGAGTCAATAGCCGCGTGAATGCCCGTCTCGATGCGGCTGAGGTCTTCGGGGTGAATCCGGCTGGTCCACGACTCGATGCTCGGCTCGATCTCCTCCGCCCGGTAGCCGAAGAGCGTTTTGAAGTTCTCATTCCACCAGAGTGAATTGGTCTGGAGGTCCCAATCCCAGATGGCGTTGAACGTGGCAAGATTCGCCAACCGGAAACGTTCCTCGCTTTCGCGAATGGCTGCCTCCGCCCGCTTGCGCTCGGTGATGTCGTTTGTAATAATATAGCGGCTGATGACTTTGCCGTCCTTCCAGCTCGCGGAATAGCTGTTTGAAATAAAGCGCCGCGAACCATCTTTGCGGATAATTTCAAACTCAATCGCCTCCGGCAGGGTCCCGGTCTCCCAGAACTTCCCTTCTGCTTCCATTATCAACGGCCGGTACTCGGGGGTTACAACATCCGTGGTTTTCATATGCTGCAGCTCTTCCCGCGTGTGACCGGTAATCTCACAGGCGCGGTCATTAATAAAAATAGTATTTCCCGGCTCAACTATCGTGAGACCCTCGTGAATATTTTCAGCCATCAGACTGAACTGCTTTTCGCTTTTCTTGAATGACTCCTCAATAGCAATGCGTGCTTCCTGGTCAAGGAACAACTTGCATATAATGACCGTAGCAACAGGGAATATGAGTATCACCGGTAAGGCTATATCCTTCAGAACTGCAAGCGAAGCAGATGAAGGCAGAGTCAGCATCAGCCAAAGCCAAACAAATTAAGCAGATTAACAGTATCTGATCTGCGCAGCCGGACATAATGATAGATAACCCCTATAATTGCTGATGCAATAATCACACATATGCCGGTAATAGCTCCCATACCGCTTATCCAGTAACGATAAGCTCCGGCAATTATTGCAGCAATCACTGCCGTAACCGGCCCGCCGAACAGCCCTGCTACGCTGATTATTATTGAGCGACCGTCAAATATAATGCCGGGGGTCAGCCGCAGCGGGTTCATCATGCCGGCGACGGTAACACCGCCAAAAAGCAGCCCGGCAAGGAGTTTATGGGTGATGGTGTCATATTTCAACTGGCGGGATATAAATCCGTAGAGAATGCTTAAGACGAAAAGCAGTGATATGTTATTTATAAGAGCAGTAAAAACATCCATGGTCTCCGAGCCTCTACAAATAACGTTTTAGTGAGGTGGGGAGTTAGGTTGCTGTAGTGTAGCACCTTATTGAAAATATAGACCGGCAGCATTCACCCGTCAACATAAAAAAGTAAAAAGGGGACAGACTGCTTTTTACTCTTTTATTAAAGATTGCCGTGTCATTCGCCGGCACATTCCTCGCAATGACCGGCAAATGGCTTCATTACTAATGCTTTTCATTAAAAACGAAGTGAAGCAATCCGACTTTACATGATCGTCACAGGCAATAGTGACAGGTGGGGCACCTGTTCTGCCGATTCACCCATTCACCTATTTACCAATTTACCGATTACTTTTTCCCCTCGACCCTTCTCGCCGCGCTGTCGCTCTGGCGCAGTGGGTGAACCCCTGTTCCCTGTTGCCTATTCACCGGTCTTTATATATTTCCGGATACAGTTTCCGTGCGCATTCCTGGCAGATGCTGTGGGTAAAGTCGGCCTGCGTGTGCTCGCTCACATAGACTTCAACCTGATGCCAGTAGCCCTGGTCGTCGCGGATTTTCTTGCAGTTCGAGCAGATGGGAATGAGGCCCTGCAGGGTCTTAATGTTAGAGATATTTTCCCGGAGGTCGTCGATAAGTTTTTCCCGCTCCTGTTCAACCTGCCGGCGCTTGTGCTCACTGGTGCTCAAGCGCAGGGCAGCCTG
>JAPLIX010000260.1:0-1440 GCA_026388865.1 Pseudomonadota bacterium
GCAAGCTCAACACCCTCGGGGCTTGGCGGGGCAAAGATTTTTCGGTTAGTACCCCCCCCCACGCTGATAGAACTGACCGGCTTTGATGCACAGGGTGCCTGGAGACGCGTTATCCTGAACTGGACCACTGCATCGGAGAAGGACAATGCCGGGTTTAACATCTACCGAGCGGAAACTGAAAACGGCGAGTATGTGAAGATTAATGCAGCACTCATTCCTGCAAAGGGAAGCGTAGCCCAGGGCGCGGCATATAAATTTGTCGACTGGTCAGTTGAGAAAGGGAAAACCTACTTCTATAAGCTTGAAGATATTGATATATCAGGCATTGCCACGCAGCACGGCCCGGCAAGCGCAACGGCAAAGTCGCTGTATATGATGATGTTTGGAAAATAAGTAACACCGGAAAACCTCACACATAAAAAGGCAGAGGCCATAACGGATACTGCCTTTTTTAAAGCAGGTGTAAGATTTTTCTGGCAATAAGACTTGCCTTTGAGCAGTGCGTTACAAGGTCATTTTATCGAATTGCTAAAAAAATTAATTTAACAGGAGGCCGTATGACAGGGAGAGCAAAAAGAATAAAATACTCCGTGGTTGTTTTTGCGCTTGTATCTCTTTTTGCATTTGCCGACAATGCTTCCGCGCAATATGGACCATATTGCGATCATTATTATGTGCCACTGCAAACAGCACTTGACGCCATGAACAGTGACGCTCAGGTAAGCGTTACCACCAGAACGGTTGCCGGCTGGTCTACCCCAAACTACTATTATGAGTTTTCGCCGGCCTTCGGCTCAGCGACTGAAGCTCTAATACGGGCTTATGCAGTGGAGGCCCATGACATAGCTGCTGCAGGCTATCTGGTAGCAATTGTCCCCATGCCCGACTACGTAGCTTTTCTGGGCAATCAGGGCCGGGCTGATGCGGTTATCAGCAACCATCCTGAAATAGCAACGTGGTCCATCGGTGGGCATTCCCTTGGCGGCGTAGGCGCATGTTCGTACGTTAACAGTAGTTATACATATAACAATAAAATTAACGGCATTGTTTTATGGGCTTCATATCCCGCTTCATCGATTAGTACAAAACCAGTAAAGGTTATATCCATCAGGGGCACAAATGACGGGTATACAACCAGTGATAAAATTGATGCTTCAAAACCTTTATTGCCGCCAGATACACGCTATGTTGCTCTTCAGGGAGCTAACCATTCCCAGTTCGGTGCCTATGGCTTCAGCGCTACAGATTATTCATTTGTGCAGCCTAATCCTGCTCCTGGCGACAACGCAGCAACTATTACCCGGCAGCAGCAGACTGACCTTATTGTCAGTTACACTCTCAACTTTTTGGATTCACTAACACTAACGCCTACTGTTCCTGCTGCTCTTGAGACCATTACTGCTAAGGATGATTCAACATGGGAGCGGGTATCGGCTCCCG
>JAPLIX010000260.1:1460-2513 GCA_026388865.1 Pseudomonadota bacterium
TTGGAGACCCCAACAATACTGATGTTGTAAGTCTTACCCCATTTCAAGGAAACCTTTATGCCTTGACTAGAAATGATGAGACAGGGTTTGAGTTGTGGAAGACAACGGTAGGAAATGGATGGCACCGCATTACGGTACAGGGGTTTACTGATCAAAATGATTTTTCTGGGTATTTGAAAAACCCTCTGCCGGAGAATCCTTTTGTATACGGCCCCGCATTGAAATACAATCTCAACATGAATATCTGGGGGGATATGATCGAGTTCAAGGGAAAGTTGTACGTAGCTGTTTCTACTGGATATCAGGGCTCGGCATTATTTGGCTCTCAGGGAACAATGATTTGGAGAACAGATGGTGTCCAGTGGGAGCCGGTTATTGGCCGCGGGGTTGTTCATGACGTGTCGGGCGCTATAACAGCTATTTCAAGCTGCGCTGCAAATGACGGATCCTATACTGCAAGCCTTACTGATAGTACAAAAAATTGGGCGGTCAATAGCCTGGCAGGTTCAACTCTGACAGTTGAGGCAGCATACACAAGCACGACCCATGGAACATCCGGCTTAGTGGTGCCGGGTTTGAGGCTTTTCAGGATCATTTCTAACACTAATAACACGCTTACCGTGCAGGAAGTCGAGAAAGCAAATAATACAACACAGTATACAATCTGCGCAGAACATGCAGGCGGTGGTGATGCAGGAAGAGCCAGGAATTTTGTCGCCGGATTTACTGTCGGTGCTGCTTACAGAATTGATGTCGGCTCGAACAGCCAGGGTTTTGGCGATATGTGGAACAAATCAATCATTGATCTTGAAGTACTGAATGATGAACTGTTTGCCTCTATTGGTCTTAATTATGAGCAGGGAGCCCGTGTAATGAGAACCAGTGATGGTATTACCTGGGTAGCCGATTCTGCTTACAGCATGGGCAATATCCATGGTTATGACTGGCACGATGGTTCATCCCTGACCACATGTCCTGACTCCACCAGCTCGGTTAGAAATACGCCGGTAAGCTCAAGCGCGACGAAAATGATTAAATCAAGCGTGAACGGCG
>JAPLIX010000260.1:2563-6429 GCA_026388865.1 Pseudomonadota bacterium
CGGGGTAGAAAAACTGTTTGTCGGCGGCACAGGGACAGGGGGCTGTAACGGTAGGGGAGCCCGAGTTTACCGCCGCGATGCCCCAGAGGGGTGGACGCCTATTGTTGACATTTTAGTAGATTCTAATTCGACCGGAACCAATGAAAACGGTTTTGGCTGGCCCGCCTTTCAAAATGATTTCTTTTACAGTGCTTTCCAGGCATGGAGCTGGGCTGAATATAACGGCCGTCTGTTTGTAGGTATCGCAAGGCTTGAAGGAGGAGGCATGATAATGTATACCCAGGATGGCTCGGATATTGACGGGGCATGGCAATCCAGTATGGGGGAAAATCCTACTACATACAACACCAACACTGATGGCACTCGGATCACTGTACCTCCTTTGTATGACCCTGCATATACCGGGTTCGGTGATGTACTGAATACAGCCTCATATCTACATACCTTTAATGGTGCCCTTTATGCTGGAACGCTGGTAACCAACCTGAGTCTCTATTATTCCAACCCAATTGATGGCGCCGATATTTGGAAAGGCATCTGGGACGATCAAAATAATAAAATGAACTGGACACTTGTTAACAGCAATGGTTTTGGCGATGCGACGGTTTTGCAGTTCCAATCTTTTACTGATTACGGTAATACCATGTATGTTGCGGCTGCCACGGTCAACCCCTCTGATTTTCATGGTCAGGAGCCGGCCAACTATACCGGTGTAAAGATTTATAGACTTCAGGTACCAGCGCCTACGACGACTACAGTTCCCGCAACTACCACGACAACGGCTTCAGTGACCACGACAACAACGGCCCCTGTGACCACCACCACAACAGCGCTGCCAACACTTATAAATCTGAGCAGTTTTAATGCTCAGGGAATATGGCGGTTTGTGATCATGACCTGGAAGACTGAATCAGAAGTTAATAATGCCGGATTTAATATCTATCGTGCAGAAACTGAAGATGGGGACTATGTGAAGATAAATGCTTCGCTGATCCCAGCAAAAGGTTCCACGACCGAAGGTGCGAACTACCGCTATATTGACCAGACTGCAAAGAGAGGGACAACGTACAGCGTCAGCACCTGGTCTCTTTTCAGCCTTTTTAAAAAATAAACTGAATAGTGTTACGGCAGTTCAAGGCAGAGGTCATAAAGGCTTCTGCCTTTTTTTTCGTGCATTGTGCTTACACTTCAGCGATTCAAGATATGGCCTGACAGAACTTCTTTCCCAGGGCGAACAGCTCGCTGTATATATCCGGAAACTCCTCCTTCGTAACAACCACGCCGCCCATGCCTTCGGCAAACTCACCAACAACCGCGTATTCATAATAATCAAGCACCAGGCGGATGTTGGCCGCGGCCTTTTCATGGTCGGCGCCTCCTGACACCGCGATGATAAACGCGGGCTGTCCCTTGAACGGGCGCGTTCCATGGCCCTCAGCGGCAAGATAGGTTTCGCCTTTGCCGGTGTGACAGGTAGGCACCGAGCGGTCGATGAAATTTTTCAGCGGGCCCGGCACATTGCCGAAGTAGGTGGGAGAGGCAATGATTAATGCTTTTGCCTCAAACATCTTCTCCAGTGCCGCGGTCATGTCATCATCCTGCCAGCATTTCCCCGGCGTCTTGTATTTGCACGCCTGGCAGCTGATGCAGTGGCCGATCTTCATGAACGCGGGCCAGATAATTTCATGTGACCTGCCGGCCCCGTCCAGCACTGCCTGCAGCACGCTGTGCGTGGTCATGTGTTTGCGCGGGCTTCCGCAGATTGCTAAAATATCCATGCCAGTTCCTTTCCTTTGTGATCTGATGTTATTTGCATGAAAAAGCCCCGTTGTCTTTTGTCTGACAGCGGGGCTCAGGAATCCTGATATTTGAAACGGTATTATGCTTTCTGCGACTGGCCGATAACGGTCGCGATCATCCCCATGTCTCCGTCGATGATCTGCTGCATGCGCTTTTTCAGGGCATCGGGAACTTCAGGCATGGCGATAAACTGCTCCATGACCACCTTGGTGAAGTCATACGGCGTTGCGTCCGCCTCGTCAACCACGATGGGGTTTTTTTCAGAGAGCTCAAACAGGAAGTCGAGTTCCTTTACGGAGAAGAAGCGCGGGAAGAGCACACGCTTGGTGTAGTCTGCCATGCGCTTGGGATTCTTGATCCACTCAAAATGATTGGCCCACCATTCATTATATCCTTCAAAACCCTTCTTGCCTTTCAGCTCCTCCTCCATATAGACCGCGCTCATGTAGCCGGCCATGGTGGCGCACTGGTAGAGGCACTCGGCAAATGCCGCGGAGTCGCCCACGAACAGGACATTTCCCAGGTACGGCGTGATGATGGGGGTCATCATGTCCACCACGGCGGCGCTTTTGTCGATGATTTCAGCATGCTTGAACCAGCTTGAGAAGGGCCCCTTCTGGGTGAAATACTCGATAAGCTCGGTTGCTGATGAAGCAGGCAGAACTGACAAGGTTTCAAGCCGGTAGGCTTTTTTGCCGCTCATGCTCGGCACCATGATGAGGGCGCCTTGGCGGCCGCCGAAGTTCTTGCCGCCGAAGAAGAACATGTCGCCGCGGTCATAGGGCGTTTCCACGCCGTTCATTTCCCACTCAATGGACGGGCCCTTGCCGAACGGGGTGCGGTTCCGGTTTACACCCAGATGCCGGGCAATGCGCGATCCGAGCCCGTCAGAGGCAATCAGCTTTCTGGCGGTCAGGGTCCTGGTCTTGCCGTTGGTGCGGGCAATAATCTCCACCTCTTTTTCAGTCTGCTTGGCCCTGAGCACCAGGGTTTCGGGAAGAAACTTAGCCCCGCATTTTTTTGCCCATGCATAGCGATCCTTGAAACAATTGTTGGGAACAAACAGGTGATAAAAAGGCTTCTTCCGGGTGCTTGCCTTCCAGTGTTTCCCCGTGTCTGAGAACATGTGAGAATGATGAATGCCTTCCATGGGCATGGAATACTCGACGCTGAACCCGCTGTCGGTATAATGCAGCAGGGTCTTGTTCCCGGCCGGCTCCATCTTGATATATTCATTATTGAACGACTGGTCGAGGAAGCAGTATCCCGACGCGGTCCGGATATTCTCATCGAGTCGCGGCTTTTTATCAATGCCAAGTACGTTAATGCCGCGCTTCGCCAGCTCACCGCATGCCATCAATCCCGTAGGTCCGCATCCCACCACTAGTACATCATAATCAGCCATATGCCTTATAACCTCCTGTAGAAATATCTAAAATGTTTGTCGCTGAGCGCTCAGCGTTTTTAACATGAGAAACAGAGCTTCCCGGGGTTCATAATATTATTCGGGTCAATTTCCTTTTTTATCTGCTTCAGCTTCATGGCGTAATCAGCGGCCCGGCCGTAGACCATTTCAGCCCAGGGGCCGTAGGGCCGATCAAAGTATGCGCCGGAGTTCATCAGCGCGGTCGAAGACTTTAACCACAGCTCCTTTACTGAATTCCATTCGCGCTCGTCAGCTGGGCTGCAGTGCAGATCAAACTCGCAGTGGATGCCGCGGCCGCGCTCCAGGGGCAAGAGGTACATGCCGATGTCAGCGCGCGGGTAGCTGTGCTTGTCCGCCAGCTCTTTTATCGCCTGCTCCAGGATGGTTATCTTGTTCAGCGGCGCCTTGAAGGTGAGATCGTGCACCGAGCCGCGATAGTTGAATTTCTTCAGTATCTTCCAGGGCCGGAGCAGCTCGCCTGAAATCACGTTCTCCGCGCCCAATATGTTGGGCAGTCCCTGCAGCACTTTGACATTCAGCCCGTCGCAGATTTCGTGCAGAGCTTCTTCCTCGTAGGCGATTTTTTCTTCAGGATGGCGCGGAGAGCTTTGAATGCTGAGGATGAGCGTCCAGGCCGGAA
>JAPLIX010000025.1 GCA_026388865.1 Pseudomonadota bacterium
CCCCGCGCTGCTTGACTATCTGCATATTCCCTACACCGGAGCGCCGGCCGACGCCATGTATCTTACTTCAAACAAGCTTCTTGCCAAGCGCCTCCTGAGAGACCGGGGCATTCCCACGCCGCACTGGCTTGCGGATAGCGCGCTTGAGGAGCAGGATACATTCAACGGCAGCGCTTTTATTATTAAAGCCGTGTGGGAGCACGCCTCCACCGGCCTTGATGAGGACTCGATCATCACCCCCATTGACCGGAAGCATTTGAATAGCGAAATTGCACAGCGGCAGCACGCCTGGAACCGGGAGTTTTTTGCCGAGCGCTATATTGACGGCCGGGAATTCAACCTGTCTCTTCTTGCCGGTGACCGCGGGCCCGTAGTCCTGCCGCCGGCAGAGATTAAATTCGTCGACTATCCTTCCGGGAAGAAGAGAGTGGTCGGCTACCGGGCTAAATGGGATGAGGCGTCATTTGAATATCAGCACACGCAGCGCCGTTTCTCCTTCCCTGAAGAAGACCGGACCCTGCTTGACAAGATCAGTGCGCTCGCTGAAAAATGCTGGCAGGTATTCGGCCTGCGCGGCTACGCCCGGGTTGATTTCAGGGTGGATGGAACGGGCGCTCCCTTTGTGCTTGAGGTCAATGCGAACCCCTGCATCGCGCCGGACAGCGGCTTTGTGGCCGCGGCAGCAAGGGCCGGGATTGATTTTACCGGAGCGGTTGAACGGATACTGAAGGGCACGATGAGAACATGAACCAGGACCAATTCTGGGGCAATATGAGCGCGTTTCTGGCATTGCTGCTGGACAACGTGGGAAACCTGGTGTTTTTGAGCTCCATTCTTATTTTCACCTTTCACTATCCAGCGGACCTTGTTCTCTTCCGCATGATACCGGGCACTGCGCTGGGAGTGCTGTTCGGCGACCTGACCTACACCTTCATGGCGCGCCGTTTGCGAAAAAAAACCGGGCGCAGTGACGTAACCGCCATGCCTCTGGGACTGGATACACCGTCAACCATCGGCATCGCCTATGCTGTGCTGGGGCCAGCATACCTTGCAACCCATGATGCTGTTCTTGCCTGGAAAATCGGCATGGCGAACCTCTTCATTATCGGTGTGGTCAAGGTCTGCACCTCGTTTTGCGGCGGCATGATACAGCGCGTTATTCCCGCGGCAGGGCTGCTGGGCTCAATTGCCGGCATCGGCCTGTTGTTTCTCGGCTTTCTTCCGCTCATTGAAATCTTTACCGTCCCCATCGTCGGCATGGTTGCGCTGGGAATTATGTTTTATGTGCTGATCGGCAGGATGGACCTGCCCTACCGGTTGCCGGGAATTTTTGTCGCGGTGGTCATCGGAACGCTTGTCTATACCGCGCTGGGAGCTGGCGGCTATATCCCGGAGTACCGGACTCCGACGCTTACCATGCACGTCTCACTGCCGCATTTCAGCGCCGGTTTTTTCGCTGCGCTGCCGGCAACGCTTAAGTACCTCCCGCTGGCCATACCGTTCGGCATCATCACCATCATCGGCGGCATCAACAACACCGAGAGCGCCCGCCTGGCCGGCGATGATTACCGCGCCCGGGACATACTTCTCACCGAGGCATTCTCAACCCTCGTTGCTGCCTTTTTCGGCGGCGTGGCACAGACCACCCCCTATATTGGTCATCCGGCCTATAAAAAGATGGGCGCGACCTGGTGGTATACCCTGATGACCGGACTTTTTATCGGCCTGGGGGCAATGGCCGGCATTATGTCGTTAATTATCGGCCTCATCCCGAAGGCGGTGCTGGCGCCAATTTTTATCTTCGTCGGCTTTGAAATCGTGTCGCAGGCCTATGCATCAGTGCCGGTTCAGTATTCTGCAGCGGTGACCTGCACCTTTTTCCCCACCATAGCCAACCTCATGGTGGTGCTGCTCGGGCAATTCTTCAGTCAGCTGAAAATCTCTCCCTTGACTTTCCCTCCCGATCTGAAGACGCTCTACCAGACGCTTATTATACTCGGCAATGGGTTTATTCTCACGGCGATGCTC
>JAPLIX010000601.1:0-2683 GCA_026388865.1 Pseudomonadota bacterium
GATGAACTCGACAAGGGTGAGAAGGATAAAGACGAGAATAAAGATGATGGTAAGTTTTAAACTAAACAACCTGTGACCATGGCCACCCCTGGGGTGGCTCACAACCATCAAGCCCCCCGCATTGCGGGGGCGTTATGACTCATTCTCTTTAAAGCCATGCACATTACCGGGATGAAACTGGATAAGGCAGATATGAAGCGCAAGGTTATCCTTCGCGCAGCCCTGAAAATATTCGGGGAAAAGGGATATCACTACGCGACGTTATCGCAGATTGCTAAAGAGGCCGGAGTGTCACGGGGATTAATTCATTTTTATTTTGAGAACAAATTAGATCTGATCATCTCGTTAATGCTTATTTTTCTTGAAAAACTAAATTCTACACATCAACAAGTGCTGACCAGAGAAAAAGACCCGGTTAAGAAAATTCATTTATACTTTAAGGTCATAAGTGACATTATTCTCAACGATGATGATTCCTTATGCTGGGGGAATATTTTAAAAGAAGGGCTTCCAAAGGTTCAAATGCTGAAAAGTGAAAAATTGAGAGAGAAATATGAGAGAATTGTAGGAGAGAATAAGAAGCTTGTGACTGCAATAACTGATATCATTAAACAGGCGCAGACAAAAGGTGTTTTCGACAATTCAATCCCTCCGCAGATTATATCTTTTATGTTCGGTGGTGCAAGTCAATTATTATATTACGGCCTGTTTTTGCAACGAACAAGAAGCAATATCGTTACTAGTGATGAATCAATAAATGAGAGTTATATCAAAAAGGCTATGGAAAGTCTCATTAACAAATTTATCGTACAATAATGTTAAAGGGATACCAATTTATTTTTTCTATTTAGTTTATTTTTAGTTTATTTTATTGACAAAAAAATTTTTATAGTTTAAATTAATTGGCAATGGAGCCAAAATCAACTTAAAAAAAATTATAAAATTACGGCATGGTAAATATATTATCTTACAAAGACGGTTTTTAATAAAAATTTATATTAAAAACATATGTATATTGATAAAATATATTTTACTATAGTTAATGAACTAACACTAAAGTTAATGAACTAACACTAACTTTATGGGGAGGAAGGCTTATGCAGCAGAGAAAAATCTTCAAATCATTTCTAAAATCTTATTCAGCGATATTAATGTCCATTATTTTTTTATGCAGCTTTGCGGCAGTATCTCCACCCGTTTATGCTTTTGTAAACGTAGTGGAAGATAATACTCTTTTGGAGCAGTTTCAGCGCTACACCGTAACGGGTATCACGACGCCGCTGCCGGAGGCACCCGTTCCCACTGGTTTCTTAGCGGCATCGTTTCTCAAGGTAGGCGATTTAGACGGTGACGGTATCAAAGAAATTGTTGTCACATCGACTATGGGGCAGGATCTTGATTATATGACTCAAGATGGCGCCGTTGCAGTGTTTACGTGGGACGGCATCGATTTGAGTTCCTGGACGCAAACGATCATCCGGGCAGATTTTGCCTTTGCCAATGACATCCTGATCCGGGATGTCGATGGTGACGGGAGAACCGACATCATGGTGTTTGACAACTTTTTAGCCGGTGAATTCACCAGAAAGCCGGCCGGTATATATCTCCTAAAAAATCTGGGTGGTGATATTACCAATCCGGCAAACTGGGAGCGGAAGACAATTTATGCCAAGGATCCGGCAGAAGTGGGCATTTCACGGTATGAACGCGCTAAGCGCCGAGGCTCGTACCATCAGGCGTACTTTCTGGATCTTGACGGCGACGGCTTGGAAGACTTCATCACCACCCGCATCTCCATGGAAGTCTGGCAGGCACGAGATATAATAAACCCTGGCAACCCTAACACCTGTGGTCATGAATGTTATAATAAACAGTACCAGTGGACCGAGTGGTTTAAGCGCGAAACCAACCTTGGACTATACCCCTCCGGCTTCTCCGGACCCTATGACATCGGGGACGGCGCAGGATTCCTTTTCGGCATGGCCGACCTTGACAACAACGGACTGCTTGACATCCTCGGGCCGCAGTATTTTATCACCGTACCCGGCTCTCTGGTTATCAAAGGCCCCGGAGACCCCCGCGGCGACAGCTTTATGTGGTTTAAAAACCCCGGACCAGCAGCGCTTGCGCTAAATCATAACCTGCCGTGGGAACGATACACCATCGACAACTGGTATACGTCACATAACCCACTGGGCAAGGGTTTTATGGCGTTTCCCGCTGATATCACCAATGACGGCCGTAAGGAGATTATATTCACAACCCACAACCATCAGGAAGATAAATTTGGCTATACCGCTGATGATCCACTCCATAACCCTGCTGAGCCTATTATCTGGCCGTCNNNTCACCGAAAACTGGGCTCCGGTTGCCATTGACACGGGTAATGCTTACTGGGTTGACCGGCCCGGAGGGGCATACTCCCAGGGTTCTCCCGGACATGCGGCGGTAGGTGATGTTAATGGTGATGGTCTTGCTGACCTGGTTGTTGCCGGCGACGGACGCGGAGCCATATACTATTACGAGGCGGTTCAATCTGACGGAGATCTGGCCTTCAAGCGGGTCGCCCTGTACGATGATCCTGCCTGCATGTCGGCAGAGGTTAAGCTGTATGATATTGACGGTGACGGGAAACTGGAAATACTCGCCACGGTATATGATACCAGCATAGCCAAGGACAGCA
>JAPLIX010000601.1:2796-3275 GCA_026388865.1 Pseudomonadota bacterium
ATACTTAAATGGGAAACAGCAGCAGAGATGGAAAATGCAGGATTTAACATCTACCGGTCAGAAACGGCAGATGGGGAGTTCGTAAAGATTAATGATGGACTTATTTCTGCGAAGGGCAGCGCAACAGAAGGAGCCTCATACACTTTTGTTGACCGGAGAACGGAGAGAGGTAAAACCTATTATTATAAACTGGAGGATGTTGATCTGTCAGGAAAAACTACTTTCCATGGTCCTGCAAGCGCGAAGCCGTGGTTCATACTGAGTTTCTTCAAATGATAATTAACTCCCCCAATAATTGACAGAAAAATAAAAAAGCAGCGGTCGTAATGGCCACTGCTTTTTTTATGTGTGCCCGGCATGGGCGATAACTTGGCGGTGTAAGTCCGCTATGAACTTGGCAGTAGGAATCATTAGCCAAAGGCAAGGGTGTCGTGGGTGACTGCGAATCTGAAAGAAGCCGGAGGCAAAGTCCCGGCCTG
>JAPLIX010000524.1 GCA_026388865.1 Pseudomonadota bacterium
CCGGTATTCGGTTTTTATATTGAGCCAGGTAACAATGCCCATGGTTCCCTGGGCGCCCAGGAAGAACCGGTAAAAGTCAAGGCCCGGTCCTTCGGGATAGGCTTCCTGGGTGTTCGCGGCTGAGGCAGTCCCGGTCTTAAAAACATCACCCGTGGGCAGCACCACTTCCATGGTCAGCACCGGGTCGCCGTATTCATATTTCGGGATCAGCATGGGCTCACGCTCCAGGGAGCTGGTAAGAGCCGATGTCTTGGGATGGGGGAAAAGAGGATTGAGCGGAATCTGGTCATGGGGCTTTAATGCTTCCATGAGCTGCGGCCAGGTGACGCCCGGTTGAATTTTAACCTTGCGGTTCTGCGCATCGATCTCAAGGATCTTATTCATGCGGCTCAGGTCAAGGATGATTCCGCCCTGCTCCGGCAGCGTGGCACCCCAGAAATGTATTCCTGAACTTACCGGCACCACGGGAGTGAGGGTTTTATTGGCAAACTTAATGACTTCCTGCACCTCGGCAGTATCTTTAGGTTTGACAACAACAGCGGGCTTCTTGGGGGAGCTGAGGCTTTGGTCCGCGGAATAGAGCGCCAAGGTCTCTGCATCGTCCAGAACATTTTTCGCCCCCACTATCTCTTTCAACTCTTTAATCATACGGGACCTCCTAAACTGTTAATCCGTTCCTGGATCTAAAATTTCAAATGCCCGAAAGGGTATTTTTATTGTGGCGGGGACCACCGTGGATAAGAGAAGTCTATTAATTTAATAGAATGACGCGAATAATGAAGCTTCTATATCACACTATTATGCAGCTATCCAGCAAATTTTCTTTTCTTCTTCCTGCAGTTTTTAAATCTGATAATTATTTTTTATGGTCGAGTAATTTCTTTTGAAAATGACATAACCCTTGTTTGCTTGTCAAGCATAAAATGAGCGTACTTTCTAATACCTTTTTGCTCATCGCGGGGAGCTTATAAAAGGCTCATCCCTTTTCCGGCTTACGAAACAGCAGTTTGAATAAAACAGCGCAGCAAATAATAAGGAAGGAAAAAAAGAAAAAGGGTGTCTTAAACCCCATGGATGGCAGAGCGCTATGGGAAAAATCAGACAGCATCCCCCCCAGGGCCGGGCCCCAGAGATATCCGACGGAAAAGGAAAAGTTCCACATACCGTAGGCAGCACCCTGCTCTCCGGGCCTGCTGTTCTGGGCGATAAGGAGCATGGAGGCTGAGATGAGCGCGCCGATGGTAACGCCAAAGACCATAAAGACCGGGACCCAGCCGCGAAAGCCCGCACATACAATCATCAGGGAAAGGGAGCCGGCAAGGCAGCAGTACCCGGTCAGAATGAGTGCGTGGGGGCCGCTGCGCTCCATCCAAAAGCCGGTGGCTGGCTGGCCGATGACGAGAAAGATCGAGAGGATGAGAAACAGCATGCCGATGCTCGCCTTGGCATAGGCAAGCGAATCCATGTACAAGGGAAAGAGCACCTCCATCATGCCGAGGCTTGCATAGAGCTCCATCATGCGCTCGCTCATCTCCGCGCCTTTCAGCCATATGACGGCCACCAGCCCCACCCCTGCGGCTAAAAAGAAATTAATATAAAAGGGCGTGCGCAGGCTGCCGATGCTCCCCAGCAGCGGCCCGAGAATCATCCCGAGGCCGTAGGCAATGGTGATAGAGCTTATCTCAAGGCCCTTCTTTTTTGAGGCATCTATCTGCTGCGCGGCCAGGGGCTGGGCCGCCACCCATGACGCTGCAGAGCCGATGCCCTGGAATGCCCGGCCCAGAGAAAATGTTGCTATTGATTCCGCGAGCACCAGGCTTAAGCAGGCAGCGGCAAGGCTGAACATGCCGAGGCCGATGATGAGATGGTTTCTTCCCACCCGGTCAACCAGAAAGCCGAAGGGAAGGATGGTAATGAGGAACGCGACCGGGTACGCGGCAAAGGCAAAGCTTATGGCCGTGTCAGAGGCTTTAAAGAGTTTGGCAAAGAGCGGGATGCTCGGGGTGATGATGCTGTAGCCCACCATGTCGGTGAAGATGACGAGACAGCAGATGAAGAGGATGTTGAGGCGGTGCATAACCAGTTTCTGTATTATTAGGCTCTTTGTTTGTGGCAGGCGATTTTATAATAATATCATTTGCCCCGTCTGCGAAGATAGAATCAAGACCTATCTCCAATCTTTTAATTTATTCTGTGCGAGGATTATTTTGCTTTACATAATCGCGGAATACTTTGATCTGCCCGGTTTTCTTAAATTTCCAGTTTGATACTAAAGAGAGAAGGTAATTTTATGAAGCGCTATTTCCGCTACTCTCTATCCCTTTTCATACAGCTTTTCAAGTAAGCTCTTTTCCTTCCCCTCCGGTCGCTGTTTCCTTTATTCAAAATTGCACAAATTGACTTTTTTCTCAAAGTCAAGTAGATCGCCAATAAATAACTGATAGGTACTCACATAAAGTGACGTATTAGTTCTTTGAGACTTTTTAGGATAATTTTTTAAAAAGGAGACTATTATGCCGTACTACGAAAGAACAATGAATTTCTCGAATGCCGGTTCACGTAATGAAGTACGAATAAGGGTTCTCAAAGAGTTTTTGAAAGAAGAACCCGGAACTGGCAAAGGAGATGCTGCAACCCATTACACTTACTATGTTGAAAAATTATCTGACGGTAAACGAATCTTCCTAACAAGACCAGGCTTTCTAAACAAACAATTTGATTTCGTAATCAACGTAGAAGGAATAAATTTTAACATTAAAGAGAGCAAAAGAATGAGAACCAATCCAACCCACGATGATATTTTCAGCGACTTAGAGGCAAAGAAAAATAATAACCCTGAGAAATATAAAGAGCTATATTCCCTTTTACAACGTATTTATTCTTGTGAAGATATTCCTTCGAGCGCATACGAGAATTTGGGGGTTGATACAGGCTATTCAGTGGATCTTATTTTGTTAGTTTCAAAGTGGTATTTTATTGAGCAGGATATTGCCTACTGGAATTATTCAGGACGAGCTATGTTCATGAGTGGTATACCCGAACCATAAGATATTTCTTTTTAATGAATTATCTTGAGTGTCCAAAATAACAAATAATATCATCTGCGAAATGATTGCTCATCATTCGGTAGTTATAAATATTTTTATGAATATCGAATGATTCTTTTAAACTATTTTTCATATCTTCATAACCAATGCCATCAGTTATCCACGCGAGTTCAGCACCGACTTTTGCCAATTCGCTATTCACCAAACCATAGCTTCTTTTAATCTCAGTTGGTTTTGACCCTGAAACAGTATAAAAATTAACCTCTATCCCGATTTTCTTATTCTTGCATAGAAAACAAAAATCAACTTTTTTAGAAGTTATGCTGTCTGAGTAAAATATTTTCTCTTCTTCTTTTAAAAGTATGGGTAATCCTTTGTCTCTAAATTGAGGTATCATTTTTTCAAGTTCTGTTTTAATAAATGAGTTGTATGCTGAACCCCCGACATTTTTTCTTCTATTGGTTTCTAAGCCAACCTGAATACCAAGAAAATAATCTTTTATTTCCGTATCAATGACTTTTGTTATGCCCAAATCATATAATGCTTCCGCTATATATATTGCCTCATTGAGGCTTATTTTTGACGTGTAATTATTGAATTTTATGTTATCAACATCCGAAACATATTTCCTATTGTCGGTATGCCCTAATATTTCAAAACAAACCTTTATTAATTCATAAGGTTTATCAGAAGAGCAAAAAGATTCTGAAAGCTCTTCTGCAAATTTGTCCTTATCATCAATTGGGAGTTCCTTGAAAAAAGAAAAAAATTTGCGATATTGATCAATTTTAGTTTTTATTAAATTCCAACTTATAAAATTATTCCTTGATATAATACCCGGTATAAGTGATTTTAAGAATTCATCTCTGAATTCTTCGGAAGATGAAAAGATGCGTCTGCTTTTTAGCATAGCTAAAGCCCTAAAGGTCGTTGACCCAGATCTGTTGAAAGTCTTTTTATTGCAATAGAAATATATTGTGGATCTAACTCACACCCAACAAACTTTCTGCCTAAGTTCCTTGCGACTACCCCTGTTGTGCCAGAACCATAAAATGGGTCAAAAACCATATTACCTTCATCAGAAGCTGCCAGAATAAACCGCTCTAAAAGTTTTTCTGGTTTTTGCGTTGGATGTTTATCAAATTTTTTTTCCTCCTTTGATGGTGGATAGATTTCCAACAGTATTTGATTTTCAGAATCATCCCACTTTATATCATGCCAGATGCTTTTCATTTGTTTGCGACCAGCCATTTCGCGCATTAAATCATAATTAAATTTATGCTTACTTTTTCTATTTTTAGCAGCCCAAAGAATTGTTTCGCTTGCATGGGTGAAATAGCGGCAGGACAAATTGGGAGGTGGGTTTGGTTTAACCCAAGTGATATCGTTTAAAATCTTGTACTCCAATTGTTGCATTGCAAAACCAATAGAATGTATTACATGGCTAGTACCTGAAACAAAGATTGTTCCATCTGGTTTTAGGGCTTTTTGACATGCTAATAACCACTCCCTATTGAAGGCATGCATTTGGTCTACAGTTGTAAGTTTATCCCAGTCACCCTTATTTACACTTACCATTTTACCAGACTGACAAGTTATACCGCCATTACTTAAAAAATATGGCGGATCAGCAAAAATAAGATCAAATATACCGTTAGGATATTTTTTATGTATCTGCTCCAATAAGATTAAGCTATCTCCTTGATAAAGATAAATTCCATGTTTATCATCCTGCCAAACCAACCTTGAAGGTTGGCCTTGGCCATAGTACTCTGCACTTTCGGCAATTAGGTGTTCGGGTTTAAAAATATTTGCATCGTAACTGATAACCTTTTGGCGTTTTGATTGCTGCATAGTCTTTTCTCAATTAGCTCTATGGTATCATTTTAATTTTAAATTATCGTACATTCCTTTAATCATTGCATCTGGTGTTGAGAGGGGGGCTGGGGTCACATCTTCATATGTCATATTTTAACGAACCCCAAAACATTCCCCATCACGATTAGCCAAGGGGCAAGTAAAAGGGCCCCGGTTGCTACTGGATTGTTTCTTCCTGCAGGAAATAATCTTTACCCATCTTCAAGCAAAGATAGAATCTCCTTGTGAAGTATGGGGATGTTCTTCTCAACAATGTCCCACACCACGGTATTTTCCACAATGTCATAACCGTGAACCAGAATATTACGAAAACCAATAATACGACGGGCTTGACTGATCTGATCTGCTGTTGCAGGATCAACTCGATTCAGGCGG
>JAPLIX010000560.1:0-738 GCA_026388865.1 Pseudomonadota bacterium
GAAGATGCCTTTCGGCTGGGATGCGTCGGCCCCATGCTGCGGGCCAGCGGTCACGCCAGCGACATGCGGAAAATCGGTTATTCTGCCTACAAGCACCTTGATGTAGAGCCTATGGTGGAATCATCGGGTGACTGTTATGCACGCTGTTTGGTGAGAATCCGTGAAATTTTTCAATCTATTGATTTGATCCGCCAGGCAGCAGAGAAGATTCCCGAGGGGCCGGTGGATGTCAAGGTCAAGGGCACGCCGAATGGGGAGTATTTTTCCCGTATCGAACAGCCCCGGGGTGAGGTGATTCACTATGTGAAGGCCAATGGCACAAAATTCCTGCAGCGATTCCGGGTCAGAACCCCCACCTTCAGCAATATCCCGGCGATGATTACAGCCCTGAAAGGCTCACAGGTTGCTGATGTGCCGAATATTATTTTAACGCTCGATCCCTGTATTAGCTGTACAGAAAGGTAGCAGCAGGCTGATGATAAAAAATGAAAATTGAATCTGGAACTCATGAACTCATAAAAATAAAAAGATTTAGAAAAGGAACAAAGGGTTCAGTTAAAAATCAGTGACCCTTAATCGTAAAAACAATTTTTTCCTGATTTCTTGAGTTCCAGATTTATTTAAATTATCTTTCCATTTTTGCAAGAAATTATTTTTTAAGAGACTACCTATTTATGAAATTTTTCACCATGTCAAAAACCGTGTTGCGGAACCTGTTCACCGGGCCCGCGACGCTTA
>JAPLIX010000560.1:831-3140 GCA_026388865.1 Pseudomonadota bacterium
GCAGAGTTGAAATCACTATTAACGATTGTATTTTCTGCGGCCTGTGCAGCAGACGGTGTCCGACCCATTCTATTATGGTCACCAAGGATAATAAAGAGTGGCAGATAGACCGTCTCAAATGCTGCGCCTGCAATCTTTGTGTTGAAATCTGTCCTAAAAAATGTCTCGCCATGGAGAATCACTACTTCCCCCCCGTGACCGATAGAGGCCAGGCTATCTACAAGCAACATATGATTTATCCAGAAAAATCTCATACAGGCAAAGTTCATGCAGGCAAAATTTATCGCGTTAACATGTCGACACTAACGGCAACGGTTGAGGATGTGCCCGAGCAATGGAAAGGACTTGGCGGCAGAGTTCTGACGTCAACCATTGTGGCACAGGAAGTAAAGCCCACCTGTGATCCGCTGGGAAAGGACAATAAGCTTATCTTTGCTCCCGGAATTCTCGCCGGGACCATGTGCCCAAACTCGGGGCGGCTTTCTGCCGGAGCCAAAAGCCCGCTGACCGCCACCATCAAAGAAAGCAACGCAGGAGGAACTGCTACCAAGTGTCTCGCCCGATTGGGCATTAAAGCCCTCATTATTGAAAATGGAATTATGAAGTAATGAAAACCCTCATCAAAAAACATGGGGATAAAATCGGCATACTATCCATTGGACCGGCAGGCGAAATGTGCATGACAGCGGCCAATATCTCTGTGAAGGATCCTGATGGCAATATCCGCAGCCATGGCCGCGGCGGATTGGGTGCGGTCATGGGCTCCAAGAAGATAAAGTACATCACCATTGACCCTGCCGATGGCCCCGGCGTACAGATAGTCGATCAGGAAAAATTTAAAACCGCTGCGCGTGCGTTTGCAAAGGCGCTGCTGGCCCATCCCGTGAGTGGTGAGTCGCTGAAGTTGTACGGTACTAACGTGCTGGTGAATATCATGAATGAATCGGGAGGGCTGCCGACCAGAAATTTCCGTGATGGTCAATTTGCCGGAGCTAATAAAATAAGCGGCGAAACCCTGCGTGACACTATTATTGAGCGCAAGGGTAGGCCCAATCATTTCTGCCACGCGGGATGTATTATTCAATGCTCCCAGGTATACAATGATAAGGATGGCAATTATGTGACATCTGGTTTTGAATTTGAAACTATCTGGGGTTTCGGGGCCAACTGCTGCATAGATGATCTCGACATTATCGCCGAAGCAGACCATATTATGGACGATATCGGTATTGACTCGATTGAAACAGTGGTTGCGATGGGGGTCGTCATGGAAGCAGGCATCATTCCCTTTGGTGACGGACCTGGTGCATTGCGGCTGCTGAAAGAAATCGGAGCCGGCACACCCCTGGGCCGCACTATCGGCGCCGGTGCCGGAGCAGTCGGCAGGGCCCATGGTATTACCAGAGTACCGGTTGTTAAAAATCAGGGGCTTTCAGCTTATGACCCTCGCGCCGTTAAAGGGATGGGCATCACCTATGCAACGACAACCATGGGCAGTGACCATACTGCGGGGTACTGTATCCCGGTAAATATCCTGCGGGTTGGCGGTTTTGTTGACCCCCTGAAGAAGGAGGGGCAGGTGGAGCTGTCAAGAAGGCTGCAGATCGGCACTGCATACCTGGACAGTACCGGTCTTTGTATATTTGTTGGATTCGCGGCATTAGATAATCCTGCAGTGGCATCACTTGTAGCTGACATGCTTAATGCAAAGGATGGGCTGAACAAAACTGCCGAAGAGTGGCGCGCACTGGGACGGAAGGCTCTTCTCATTGAGCATGAATTCAACCTGGCAGCCGGATTCACCAATAAAGACGACCGCCTTCCGGAATTTTTCAAAGAACCGGTGCCGCCGCACAATGCGGTCTGGGATTTTACCGGGGAAGAGATTGACTCATTCTGGAATTTCTAAGAACAGCATTTAGTGATCACTTTAGAGAAGAAAGCCAGCAAGAAAAAGCCGCAGGCAATGAAATTAACATAGACAACGCATACATATTATTTAATAATAAGTATCAAAATAGCCTAACCTTTACATAATCTATCTATCCCTGCCTTTTTTTAATATCTCTCAATATATGTATTATCGAATCATATGTTTACAGGAGAACAAGCATGAGTAACTCTGAGAAAAAATGGATGTCCAGTGATCGCTTGAAGCCAGTGCTTCTGGCCTGCATAGTAATCGCTGCGGGACTGGCAATAACTATTCTGGCGGGATGCAAAAAAGCACAGGAGGCGGCAGCCCCCCCGCCGGAAGTAACGGTTATGACGATAGCGCAGCAGGATGTACCGGTCAGCTTTGAATATGT
>JAPLIX010000560.1:3182-3952 GCA_026388865.1 Pseudomonadota bacterium
GCCCGGGTCAGCGGCTTCCTCGACAAGCGCGTCTATACCGAAGGCTCGATTGTCAAGGCGGGACAGGTTCTTTTTCTGATGGACAAGAAACCGTTCCAGGCCCAGCTGAACGGCTCAGCAGCTGCCCTTGCCCGGCAGAAAGCGGCAATGGAAACAGCGCGCCTGAACCTGGAGCGCACCAAACCGCTGACAGCCCAGAATGCGCTGTCGAAGAAGGACCTGGACGACGCGACCGGCATGTTCCAGTCAACTGCCGCCGCTGTTGACCAGGCAAAAGCCCAGCTTGAGACCGCGCAGCTCAACCTCTCCTACTGCACCATCGCCTCCCCGGTGGACGGCATCACCAGCGCCGCACTGCAGCAGGACGGCACGTATATTAATATGATGAACAGCCAGCTCACCACCGTGGCCGTGCTTTCCCCCATGTGGGTGAACTTCAGCCTTTCTGAAAACGAGATGCATTCCTACCGCAACCAGATTGCCAGGGGACTGCTGATCAGTCCCAAAGACGGAAACTATAATGTCGAAGTCATTTTGGTGGACGGCTCGATCTTTCCCTACACCGGTAAGATCACCTTTGCTGCGCCGTCATACGATTCCCAGACCGGAACATTTTTAATCCGGGTCAACGTTGATAACCCGGACAACGTGCTCCGGCCGAATCAGTACGTGCGCGTGCGCCTGAAAGGAGCCATCAGGCCCAAAGCCATTCTCGTGCCGCAGCGCGCGGTGCAGCAGGGTTCCAAGGGACACTTCATCTGGGTGCTGGG
>JAPLIX010000159.1 GCA_026388865.1 Pseudomonadota bacterium
ATGTGTGGCTTTTGTTCTACTAAAAAACCAGTACTTTGGCAGCAGATTTCAAAAGCAAGCAACCATCTCAGGCATGAGATATTTTTAATTTCAACCCTAACACAGTAAATATTTTATGATAGGTGCCCAGGGTAGGCTGCTTTAAATCTCTTCCTGATTCAATGCGACTAAGCATTTGTTGAGTCGTCTTTGCCCTGGCCGCAAGATCGCGCTGAGTATAGCGCTTTTTTTTCCTCTCCTTTTGAATTGTTTGACCTATCTGTTTAATCAAAATAACATAATCATCATGTTCTACCAGTTTTTCTCCTTTTAAGACTTTCTCTTTTTCCGCAAAAATCTTATCAGACTGTTCATGTAAACATGATTGTCAAGGTCTGCCTGAGTAAAGGCCCCCATAAACAGCAGCTCATTGCGTAGCGCAAGAACGAGTTTTTTCCTGGCGCTCATAGTGCTTAAAAATTTCTTATCCACTTCATTGAGCAGTTTCTTGACACAGGTCATAATCTGTTTTTGTTTTGGCGTAAACATAATAACCTCTTCTTAAATGCCTGCTACATTTCTAAATTCAATAATGTCTATCGGCACCATTCCTTCGTCCCTTTTTCCCTTCATAACAATGAAAGGAAACGGACTTTGTTTTATGTGCCGGACTCTATTTTTCTCGACACAAAAGATGACCATGGGTTTATCTTTAAACAGCGGCTTATCAACGTTGTTGTAATAATGTGCATAGGCCCCCTCTCCGTACCATCCCGGGCCGATTTTTAAACTGCTGTCTTTTTTGATTGCGCGAGCAATGTCCAGTGCACCTTTTCTTTCACCTTTGTTTATTATGTGAAAAGGGCAATGGGGTCAAACCCCAACTATCAACTATTTATCCCTGTAACTCTTTTTCCAACGACTCAAACTGCTGCAGCAATCCTTTATGCTGTTTCATTGCTTCTTCAACAGGAAATGGGGAGATTTAATTATATGCTAAACTGCGAAACTTCCTTCATTTACACAACGGCTTTTTATGGAGTAATGGGAACGGTTCTAATAAACTGCTATTTTAATAATTAGAACCGTCCCGAATTATCTCAGGAGCGTCGTAATATCGTCATCGATGATGATGACCTGCAGCTTATCCATGATCGATCTCCTCTTATCACTGGACTGTTGCGCGGTGCGGATTCTGTGCCGAAGACGGGCCGAGAATACGTCCCAACACGATGCGCCACCCCGTCAGGGGCGAGGTCGTGAAGAACATGCGCCGCGTTGTGCCGCTATATTCGTAAGTCACTTCCCCTGATTTTTCAGCCAGGATTATTTCCGCGGCTTTTTTTAATGTTTCGCTCTTCTGCTCCCGCGGGTCAACGAAGTCGAGCTTGGGATCGCGATGAAAAGCGGTCAGTCCGCTGGGCGACAGCCCGTAGAACACGAGGTCATCCGGGGCCTTGAGTGTGCTATTCAGCGCCTGGCTCAGGTCGTCGACAAAGATCGAGGCCCCGACACCCCCGATGACCTTGCCGTTGCGTTGTACCGGCACAGCCACGATGATGGATTTCTTTCCGGTTGACTTGCTGACCACCAGGTCACCCATGACCCTTTGCCCGGCCATGAGTATCGGGAAGTAGGGACGGTCGTTCAGCTTTTGGCTGACCAGACCTTTTGCATAAGTGTAGTAGGTGCCGTCAGGAAACACAAACCAAACAACCTGCGGCAGGTTGGAAAGCTGCGCTGTTTGAATAATCCCCTGCATCTTGTCCCATTGGCCGGACCGCACTTCAGCGCATTGTGCCAGGAGCTCTAAAGTATGACGGACCCGAGTGAGGTTCTCATCCACCAGGCCGGTCAACGCCGACAGTAGCGACTTGACATACGGATCAATCGGATCAGAAGATGCGGGCCGGGTCTCCGCCCATCCCCATAAGCTAAATAAAAGCAAAGTTACGCATAGCGTGCCGGTGAATATCCTCAACTTGTTCATGTTCCCCTCCCTTTTCTTGACGACATACGAAATACACATGGCGAAAGCGGCCTATTGGATATTCAGAGGTAGTATCCGCTGCCGACAACCCATCCGAATGGTTCAAACAAAAGAACA